>NZ_JBBBDZ010000024.1:47927-61973 GCF_037153935.1 Mesorhizobium sp. CCNWLY176 | reverse complement strand
TGAATTATCGTGAGTTTCGAGTGCTTTAACCGCATCATGCCATCCTAAGAGAACAAATCTCCTAGGACAGCCCCAAAGTAAACTGTCCCCCAGTGCCTACCACACCACCTTGTGGCGCTCTCCCGTCTGCACATTAACAAACCCCTGCGGCACGGCCTCTGTCGGCGCCACCAACACCCAGCGCCACGGCGCGCAGGTCAGCGTCGCGAATTGCAGCCGCTCGGGAAAGCCGGGGAACCAGCGCGGCGAAAACGTCGGCTCGTAGAGCCATTCGATCCTGTTCGCCTCGACATAGAAAGCCTGCATCTCTGCATCGAGCGCTTCGGCGGTCCGGTTGGTCATCAGTCCGCCGACCTCATAGCGCACATCGGCAACGACCTCGTCGCCTGTCACCAGTGCCCAGCCGCCCTGGTTGTCGCGGATGCGATTGACCACTTCCGCCATCGCGGCATCGGACGAGCCGACGACCCAGATATTGTGCTTGTCATGCGCCACCGTGCAGCCGACGGCTGTGTCCGGCGTCTTCGGCCCGCAGCCCAGCCAGAACATTTTTGCGACCTTGCCCTCGCCGGAAAAGCGGTCGACGACGGCGAATTTGGTGATGTTGCGCGCGGTATCGCGCTGCACTGCACCGTCCGAAACCGGCAGTTCGGTGGTGATGAAATTGTCGTCCCAGTGGAAGGGCCGCAGCAGCGCCGCCTGCATCGTGTCACGCCCACTCTCGGCGGGGATGGCAAAGTCGTGGGTCGTCATCTGTCGTTCGATATTGACCGTCTTCGTCGCCCATTCGGGCCAATCGATAGCCGGCAAATGACCGACAAAATTCTTTCCCTGTGACACCTGCTCGCCATCCGCCCACACCTCGGCAAGCGACACCGTGGCTGCGTCGTCCAGCAACACCATATCGGCAAAACGCCCCGGCGCGATCGAGCCGACGAAAGGCGTCAGCCGCATATGCCGCGCCGGGTTGATCGACACGCATTGATAGGCGACCTCGGGCGTCAACCCGCTTTCGATGGCAAGGCGCACATTGTGGTCGGTCGCGCCCATCTTCAGCGTGTCGGAGGCGCTGCGGTCGTCGGTGGCAAACGCAACCTGGCTCCAGTCACGCAGGCCACGCTCCAGCAATCCGCCGATGATATCGGGCATTGAATGCGGGCGTATCTCGATGAAAATGCCGCGCCGCAGCTTGTCCCACGCCTCCTGCGGCGTCCACGCCTCATGGTCGGAGGACAGGCCGGCGGCGGCAAACGCGTTTATCTCCGGCAGATCGCGCAGGCCCGCGCCATGGCCTTCGACCACGCCGCGCTGCTCGAAGGTCGCCTGGATCATGCCCCACAGCCGCTCATAGGAAGGGTTCTGCGGGTTCCACACGGCAGGCCAGTCCATCACTTCGTCCAGCCCGGCCACCATGGCGCTTTGCGCCAGAAAGCCCGCTTGCTCGGCATAGCCGAAATGACCGCCGCCCCATTCATAGGCCGTGGGCGGCACCGCGGAGCCGGGCAGGGGAAAGATCTTCATCGGCGAGCCGGCCTGCCGCGCCGTCAGCCAGAATTCGAGGTTCTTCGGCCCGTTGACGTTAGAGAATTCGTGGCTCGCCTCGCAGGTCCATGTGTTGCCGCGCGGCATGACGAGTGCGGCCTCATGCTCAGGCGTCAGATGCGAGCTTTCGATATGCTTGTGGATTTCGCCGAACCCCGGCACAGCCGAAAGATGCGTGCGGTCGATCACCTCGCGCGCCGTGCCGGCAAACGTCCCCGCCGGGCCGACATAGGCGATGCGGCGTCCCCGCATTGCAACCTCGCAATCCTCCATCCACGTTCCGGTATGCACGTCGAGCAGCCGCCCGACGCGCACCACGCGGTCGGCCTCGCGCTTGCCGAGCGCCACCAGCACGAGATCCTGCCGGATGCGGATTTCGTCGGCGGCGTTGATCAGCAGATCGTCGGGAAGGCGGGTCGTCTCGGACAATTTCAAACTCACTCGATACGTTTGGGCCAAGCATTTCAGCTTGCTTTACCTGACCCGAAAATGGGAAGCGAAGCCATATTCGAATCGCCCCTGAAACGAAAGGCCGCGCCCTTATGCCAACCGCTCCCGCCCGCACCGTCGTCATCGACACCGATCCCGGCATCGACGATGCGGTGGCGATCCTACTCGCGCTGAAATCGGCGGAATTCGACGTCAGGGGCATCACCACGGTGGCCGGCAACATCGGCATCGCCACCACGACGCGTAATGCCGGCCGCATCCTGGCGCTTGAGGGCCGCGCTGGTATCCCCGTGGTTTCGGGCGCTGCCGGGCCGCTGTCGCGAAAGGGTTTCGACACCACCGAAATCCATGGCAATGACGGCCTTGGCGGCGTGGCATTTCCGGAGCCACTGGCGCCGGTGACGGGCAACGATGCGCCGGCATGGCTGGCGAAACTGCTGGACGACCTGCCCGCCGGTTCGCTTGACATCCTCGCGCTCGGCCCGCTCACCAACATCGCCCGGCTGGTGCAGGACCACCCCGCCTCGGCCAAGCGCATCGGCCGCGTCATCGCCATGGGCGGGGCGGTGCACGAGCCCGGCAACATCGGCCCGCGCGCCGAGTTCAACATCGCAGCCGACCCGGAAGCAGCCGAAATCGTATTCGGCGCCGGCCTGAATTTCACGCTGATCCCGCTCGACGTGACGCGCAAGGTTCGGGCCACGCGCGACTACACTGCAGCCCTTCAGGCAACCGCCGTGCCGGCAGCAAAATCTTCTGGCGAACTCATCGACGCCTATTTCCAATCGACCACCGGCGGTGAAAGCCGACCGCTGCATGATCCGTGCGTCATGCTTCTGGCGCTGGATGAAAAGCTGTTCGGCTGCGAGACGCTGAAAATCGCGGTCGATACGGGGACGACGCGGGACGCCGGCGCGCTGACGATCGATGACGAGAAGGGCGATGCTATTTCCGTTGCTATGAAGGTCGATGGGGAAGGGGCGCTTAAGCTGCTGTTTGAGAGGTTGGTAGGCTGAGCGCGCGATAATCCAGCCGCGTCCCCCTCTCCGTCGCGCTTCGCGCGCCACCTCTCCCCCGCAAGGCGGGGGCGAGGAACCGGCACTCGCTGAGGTCGCGGCATTACAGAACTTGGGTTCCTCGCCCCATGAAATGGGGAGAGGTGGCTCGGCGAAGCCGAGACGGAGAGGGGCTATTCTAGCGAGAACGACGAAGGCTGGTCCTGCCCGAACTCGCGCTCTCCGCCAAAAACCCTACACCCCTGCCAACTCCTGCTCCACCAGCGTCGTCCAGAATCGCACCCCAGCCGGTATCGCCGTATCGTTGAAATCATACCGGCTGTTGTGATGCAGCGCGCCATCCTCCGCCGGGCCGTTGCCGAGCCAGACATAGGCGCCCGGCACCTCCTGGCTGAACATCGCAAAATCATCGCCGGCGGTGGAGGGTGGAAACTCGGTCATCACCTTGTCGGCGCCGAGCGCACTCTGTGCCGCCGCCAGCGCCCGCCGCGTCGCATCACGATCATTCACCACGGGTGGCATCTGGCGGATGTAGCGGTAGTCGGCCTCGATGCCGAAAAGCTTCGCCGAGCCCTGCGCCAGCGCGCCGATCTCTTCTTCGATCTGATCGCGTACGGCCGCCGAATAGGCGCGCGAGGTGCCGCCGATCTTCACGGTGTCGGGAATGACGTTCAGCGCCTCGAAGCTGCCGCCCTCGATCGCGCAGGCGCTGACCACTGCCGGCTGCAGCGGGTCGACGCGACGCGCAACGATCGTATGCAGCGCCGTCAGGAACTGGCCCGCCGCCGTCATCGCGTCGCGGCCGAGATGCGGCTTGGCGCCATGTGTGCCGATGCCGCGAAACGTCACCATCCAGCGGTCGGACGAGGCAAGCTGCGGCCCGGCCACCACGGCCATGCTGTCGGTGGCGATGCCCGGCATGTTGTGCAGCCCATAGACCGCATCGACCGGGAATTTCCTGAAAAAACCATCCTCGATCATCGCCTTCGCCCCGCCGCGTCCTTCTTCGGCCGGCTGGAAGATAAAATGCACGGTGCCGGAAAAGTTCTTGCGCCGCGCCAGTTCGCGCGCCGCCCCCAAAAGCATCACCGTATGGCCGTCATGGCCGCAGGCATGCATCTTGCCGGGCGTGGTGGATTTGTAGGCGCGGTCCTCGGCGGTTTCGGGCATGGCCAGCGCGTCCATGTCGGCGCGCAATGCGATCCGCCGCGACCCGTCGCCAAGCTTCAGCGTGCCGACGACACCGGTCTTGCCGAGACCCGCATGAACCGCGATGCCGGCCTCAGCCAGCATCTTCTGGACGATGCCGCTGGTGCGGATTTCCTCGAAGCCGAGCTCGGGATTGGCATGGATGTCGCGCCGCAAAGCTGCCAGCATCTCGAATTCCGCATGATCGTCTTGGCTGCCCGCTGTCTTCACCGTAAAACTCCGTCCGGCCCTGCCTTGCGAATCCTCGCGGCGCGCAGGGCCATTTTCGCCGCATCTTCCTTCTGCAACAGAAAGACCCGTTTTGCCACTTGCCCCGCATGAATTCTGGCAGACCGTCTATCCCGCCGGGACTTTTGAGACGAACCCGCAGGACGGCTTCGCGGACCTCTATCCTGCAACGCTGCCCGACGGCCGCCAGATCGCGCTGCCCATCCGTGTGCTGCCCGGCGGCGAGGACAAGGCGGTGGCCTCCCTCATCGTCAACCAGGCAAGCTTTGCCGTGGAGGACGCACTTGCCGACGCCATGACGGCACTTGCCGCGGCCTACGATCCGGAAGTCGTCATCGGCGTGCCGACGCTCGGCCTGCCGCTGGCCAATGGCGTAGCTAGGCGGCTCGGCCACGCCCGCATGGTCGCCTTGGGAACCTCGCGCAAATTCTGGTACGACGACGCGCTCTCCGAGCCGATGAGCTCGATCACCAGCCCGGCCCACGCCAAGCGCATCTACGTCGACCCGCGCATGCTGCCGCTGCTGTGGGGCAGGCGGGTCATCGTGGTCGACGATGTGGTGAGTTCAGGCACGTCGATGCTGGCCGTGCTGCGCCTGTTGCGAAAGGCCGGCATCGAGCCGTTGGCCGCAGTCGTCGCCATGCTTCAGGGCGACAACTGGCGCGCCGCCCTTGGCCAACACGACGCATCCTTCGTCAAGAACATCCACGGCGCCATCTCGTCGCCCCGCCTGAAACGCACGGAGCAAGGCACATGGCTGGCCGAGAAAGCATAGGCTGGAACGTCGGCATCCGGGCGCCTTGGCCAAGCCGCATCATTCTTTCGATGCAGCGCATTCGAGGGCTTGATAGATGAGGCGGATGTGCTAAAAGGCGCCACCGAAAGGGAGCGGGTTTTGCCTGACCGGGGCAAAACGGTGCGTTGCACCAAACCGGCTCTTTCAGCCAAGCGATTGAAATCTCTCGCTTTTGGGGAATAGGTTAACGGTAGACCCACGGACTCTGACTCCGTTAGTCCTGGTTCGAATCCAGGTTCCCCAGCCAGACTTATATTCACAATCAGATCGGCTGCTTAGAGAATATCAGAAAAAGCCAACCGGAACAGTTTTCCGGGGCATTTTCCGAACTCGTGCGGCCGTTGCGCCTTGGCCTTCGCTGTCTCACTCTTTTTGATTCTGTCGCGGGGGCGACGATCCCCGCCAAACTCCAACCCTTGGCGCTTCACCTCGCCGACCTACATGTTAGGTTCTTACGAGAAACGGAGAATCAGGCGATGACGCGAAGCTTAGTGGTGTGGACTTTGTTGGGCGCTGTCGCCGTGCTTGCCGGCTGCCAGACAGCACCCGTGCAGCAGCAACCGGCAGGCATTTGCCGGGACAGGCCTTTTGAAGCCGGCCTGTGCTATCAGGACACCAACTGGCGGCTGTTCTCGCCGCGTTGGTAAGCGGCTCGTCGTGGCTTCGGGTGTGACATCGATTTGAGTCGTACCCGGACTCCGCCTTCACTCTCGCTGTGCGAACTGTGATTTCTCGAACACCAGCACCACCACCAGCGCCAGCACCAGCGGGATGATCAGGTAGAACAGGCGGAACACCAGCAGTGCCGCCAGCACCGCCGCCGGGTTCATGTCCGAAAGCCCGGCGAGAAAGACGATTTCCAGAACCCCGATCCCGCCCGGCGCATGCGACAGCAGCGCCACCGAAAACGAGATCACGAAAACGCCGAGAACGATGAAGTAACCGGGGTTTCCCTGCTCGGGGAGAGCAAAATAGATGATCGCGGCTGCCGCCATCAGTTCCATTGGCCCGATGATCAACTGCCGCACCACGATCGGCAGGCGCGGATAGTGGATTTGCAGGCCGCCGAGCCGCAGCGGCTTCAGCCCGAGCCAGCTTCCGAGGATGTAGAGGCCGATAAGCGCGAGAATCAGCCCGCCCGTCATTCGTGAGGCCGAGATCGGCAGGATGTCGACGAATCGCTCAAGCACTTCCGGCTCGGACAAAAGCAGGACCGCCCCAAGCAGCAGCGCGCCCAGCGCGAAGGTGAAGGAGCATAGCGCAACGAGAATGCCCACCTCCTGGCCGGTGAGCCCCTTGCTCGTATAGGCCCGGTAGCGGATCACGGCGCCCGAAAGCACGGAGCCACCGATATTGTGCGACAGCGCGTAGGTGGTGAAGGAGCAGACGGTGATGAAGGCGAAGGAAACCTTCTTGCCCAGATGCATCAGCGCGATGTGGTCGTAGCCGGCAAGGGCTGCATAGGCAACGATGGAACTGAGGCCTGCAAGTATCCAGCCGTGCAGGGGAATTGCCGCCAGGCCCTCGCCGACATCCTCGACCGATATGCCGCGCAGTTCGTGATACAGCAGCCAAACGGAAAAGCCGACAGCGCAGAGCCCGACCACGGGCCAGATGTAAGACTTCAACTTCATCGCGTTCCGGCCATGCGCAGCGAGTGTCCTTTCGTGGCGTCTTCGTGGGGGAGCGCGCCTGAACCGGCCACGCTTCGCGGTAACGTCTTTCAGCAATGCCTTATCGAAGCCGGCTGTTCAACCGTCTACGTGGCGGCAAGTGGTCGCCCGGCTAAAATTCCTCAGGCTACCCTTGGTGATTGGTCGACACGCTGCTATCGTCGTTTCAACTGAAAAATTGAAAAGCGTGTGCGGCGTCCGGTTCCGGTTCGCGCGGCGCAAAAAGGACATTCGACGTGGAAGACCGCGAACCCGGCGCAGAGGCGCCGGATGCGGGCGCGTACAGGGGGTTGCGGTCGCCGGATAACGGCGCAGGCAACCCGCCGGCAAACCGGGAAAACCGGGCGCCGGGCCCTCGATCCGGCAACGGGCACGCGAGGGCCGATGCACCGCAGCAGCCAGGAAAAGGCAAGAAACGGCGCAAGCGCAAGCGCGGCCGCAAGGTTTTTGCGCGTGATGGCGTAAAGCCTGACGGCGACGGCAAGGCTGCGCCGGGAGCGCCAAGCGCGCCGGTCGCGGCCCAGAATCCGGCAGCCGCTGCCGCCCCGACGGCGGACAGGCGACCAAATGCGCCGGACAGGCATTTCAATGCGGAACTGCCGGTTTTTGCAGCACTGGATCTTGGCACCAACAATTGCCGCCTGCTCGTGGCTGTTCCCGGCCGCCCCGGCCAGTTCCGCGTCGTCGATGCCTTTTCGCGCATCGTGCGGCTGGGCGAGGGGCTGACGGCCAGCGGCCGCCTGTCCGATGCCGCCATGGATCGCGCGGTGGAAGCCTTGAAGATCTGCGCCGACAAGCTGCGCAGCCGCAAGGTCAGGCGCGCCCGGCTGATCGCCACCGAAGCCTGCCGCTCGGCTGCCAACGGCGTGGAGTTCCTCGAGCGGGTCGAGGCCGAGGCAGGGCTCAAGCTCGAAATCATCGATCGCCAGACCGAAGCGCGCCTTGCGGTTTCCGGCTGCGGCTCGCTGGTCGAGCGCGACACGGACGGCGTCGTGCTGTTCGACATCGGCGGCGGTTCATCTGAAATCGCGCTGATCGATCTGTCGAAGCAGCGGTCTCCGCGGCTCGCCAACCACATCGTTTCCTGGACCTCGTTGCCGGTCGGCGTCGTTTCGCTCGCCGAGCGCTTTGGCGGACGTCACGTCACGCCGGAGATTTTCGACGCCATGGTGGCAGACGTGACCGGCATGCTATCGGTTTTCGAAGGTCGCGACCGCATCAACCACCTGATGGAAGGCTCGCGCTTTCACCTGCTTGGAACCTCCGGCACGGTCACGACGCTCGCCGGCGTCCATCTCGGGCTCGAGCGCTACGACCGCCGCCGCGTCGATGGGCTCTGGATGGACAATGCCAGCGTCGACCACATGATCGAAAAGCTGCTCGGCTGGGATTTCCAGGCGCGCGTGGCCAATGCCTGCATCGGTGCCGATCGCGCCGACCTAGTGCTGGCCGGCTGCGCCATTCTGGAAGCCATCCGCCGCGTCTGGCCGTCGGAACGGCTGCGGGTGGCTGACAGGGGCCTGCGCGAAGGCATATTGAGTGAATTGATGGCCGAGGACGGTGTCTGGCGGCGCAACTGGCGAAACGGACCACGGCAATGACTGGCCCAAAAAAACCCGGCAAATCCGGCCCCGGCGGCATACGCGTCCTGAAAACGCGCATCAAGAAGAAGAGCGGCCTGAAGGAATCCTCGCGCCGCTGGCTCGAACGCCACATGAACGATCCCTACGTCCAGCGCTCGAAAGCTGACGGCTACCGCTCGCGCGCCGCCTACAAGCTGATCGAGATCGACGACCGCCACCATCTGCTCAAGCCGGGCATGCGGGTCATCGATCTTGGCGCCGCACCCGGCGGCTGGTGCCAGGTCTCGGCTGCCCGCACCAAATCGACGGCGGAACATCCGCATGTCGTCGGCATCGACTATCTCGGCATGGACGCGGTGCCGGGCGCGCCGGTGCTGATGATGGATTTTCTCGACGATGACGCTCCGGCCAAGCTTTTGGAGATGCTGGGCGGCGAGCCCGATCTGGTGCTCTCCGACATGGCGGCTCCCACGACCGGCCATCGCCGCACCGACCATATCCGCACTATGCATCTGTGCGAGGTCGCGGCTGATTTCGCCATTTCGGTGTTGAAGCCGGGCGGGCATTTTCTGGCCAAGACCTTTCAGGGCGGCACGGAATCCACCTTGCTGACGCAGCTCAAGCACAATTTCCGCTCGGTCCATCACGTCAAGCCGCCGGCCTCGCGTGAGGAATCGGCCGAGCTTTACCTGCTCGCCAAGGATTTCAAGGGCCGCACCGTTCCCGCCGAAGAGTAGGCGCGGACAGGCCGATCCACCGCCGCGTCAGCTTTGCGGTGGGGTTGCCTCGATCGCCTTGGCGGTCCGACCGCCATAGCCTGACACCGCACTGCCGGCGTCTGGTGCCAGCCGCAGGAAAGACAGCGATGCGACGGCGGAAACCGCGGCAACGATGAAGAACGCGGTGTGGAAATCGGCCAGCGTCAGCGGCCCGCCATGCAGTTGCGTCGAGACTTCCAGTATGCCGCCGGCCAGCGCCACGCCGAGTGCCACGCTGATCTGCTGGAAGACGGCGGTGATCGGTGTTGCCTTGCTGGTGTCGGCGTCGGAAACCTCCGCATAGGCAAGCGCATTGACGCCGGTGAAGAACATCGAGCGGATGAAGCCGCCCATCAGCAGCATTCCAAGCATCAGCGCATAGGGTGTCTCGGGCGTGAAAAACCCGTTGATGGCAATCGTTGCAGCTGAAACCAGCGAGCCCGCGACCAGAACCCTGCGGAACCCGGCTGCCCTGAACAGCCAGGCCGTCACCAGCTTCATGCCGATCGCGCCGATAGCCGAGACGAAGGTGATCATGCCGGACTGGAAGGGCGTCATGCCGAAGCCGATCTGGAACATCAGCGGCAGCAGGAATGGTACCGCGCCGATGCCGATGCGAAACAGGCTGCCGCCCAGCACGGCGGACCGGAACACCTGGCTGCGGAAAAGCGATAACGCCAGCAGCGGGTTCTGCTTGCGGCGTGCGTGCAGCAGATAGATCACGCCCGATATCAGCCCGACGACGAGCGTCGTTATGCCCACGCTTGGGGGCAGGGCAGGCAGGCTGACCACCGAGAGGCCGAAAACCACGCCGGAGGCTGCCAGGCCGCTGAGGATGAAGCCGGCAGTATCGAGCGGCGGCACGCCGGCCGATTCGGTCTTGGGCAGGAAGCGCGTCGCCAGCCACATCCCGATCACGCCGATCGGCACGTTGATCAGGAAAATCCAGTGCCAGGTGAAATAGGTGGTGATGAAGCCGCCGACGGGCGGGCCGACCAGAGGTCCGACAAGTGCTGGAATGGTCAGCCATGACATTGCGGCAACGAGTTCGTTCTTTGGCGTCGCGCGCACCAGCACGAGCCTGCCGACCGGCGTCATCATCGCGCCACCCATCCCTTGCAGGAAGCGCGACCCCACGAAAGCGGCCAGCGAATTGGACATGGCGCAGGCGACCGAGCCGATGACGAAGACCGCGATTGCGGCGCGGAACACGTTCTTTGCGCCGAAGCGATCGGCCATCCAGCCGCTGACCGGAATGAACACGGCGAGCGAAACAAGATAGGCGGTAAGTGCAAGTTTCAGCGCGATCGGGCTGGTGCCGATGTCGGCAGCGATTGCCGGCAGCGATGTGGCGATGACCGTCGAATCCATGTTTTCCATGAACAGGGCGACCGCAAGGATAAGCGGGATTGTGCGATTCACGGAATTTTCCAGGATATGAGGGCCGGTTGAAAAGGCTGCATGGGACAACTGCGCCGAGTTTACACGAGTCGCAGCCTATGTCGCCGCTTTTGGCCCCTAGGCAAGCCCCCGAGGTTGGGCCAGGGGCCGGAATGGCGCAAAACCACGCTCAAATCTATGTGAGAAGGCGCGTGCGCTGCCGTCATCCAATCTCGTCAGGCCCGCAGGGCGATCTTGTCGAGCAAAGCGAGGCTGGCGGGCTTTGCGGTTATCCTGACGGCCTCATCGAGCAGATCCACCGAATGAAGCATCGCCTCCAGCATGTCGGCAAGGGAGGCGCTATAGGAATCCCCGTCGTTGCGAAGGGCGATTATCCTGCGGGCTATCCCGTCGAAAGAATTGTCCAAATCCAGTAGCATCCGACCCCCAGGGGTATTTCGGTTTTCCGCCGGGGGCAGGCGAGAATCACCCAGGAATCTAACGACTTGCAGCTATCAGGTGCAAGCGGCGGAATTGCGTCCGTGGTTCAAGGGCGGGGAGTCTGGGCTCAATCGGCAGCATCGAAAACTCGTGACGAGCCGAGCGAAACACACCAGATGAGCGGTTTGAGAGGAGAAACTGGTGAGGCTACGCAGCACCAGCGCCCCACGCTTGCCAAGCTAGGCAAACGTGGTGAACAAATTGTTACCGAGGGCTCGATCTCTTGAGCGGAAACGCGATGACCTCGCCCTTCGGCGCCCTGTACTCGGCGGCAAGCGCTGCCTCAACAAGGATCTCGATGGCCTCGTTCATCTTTCGGCTGTCCTGGTCACTGCCGCGCAGATAGGTCTGCGCCTTTTCCAGGTGATGCCTTACAGCGGCGAAATCCGATCGCAACATGATCCTCCATTCGCCCCCATCGCAAGGGTGGCGCAGGATACTTTCAAAACCGCGAACGAAAATGATTGGATTTTAGGAAACCGGCATATCGCGATGAGGTTATGCACAGGCAACCCCGCTGTTGCCGGGATGCCATTGAAATGCCCGACGCCACCGCGCATCCCGCCTTACACGATGAAAAACTCGCCGGCCGTCATCGCCAGTCCCGGCGCAACGGTCGCGAATTTGATTGCCGCGGCGCCACCAAGGCCGTCCTTGTCGAACCAGAGGTCGCCCGTCGCCGGGTTGTAGATGACGCGGTCACTCGCATCGTGCGCAGCCGTACCGGTGTGGAACGCGTCTCCAGTCAGCCCGCCTTTCGCAAGGCCGGACAAATACTTTGTGTCCAGCTGGATCGTGTCCTGGGCGAGATTGTAATCGTTGATCCTATCGATATTGGTGGAGCCGATAGGCTTGTTGAACACGAAGGTATCGTAGCCGTCACCACCGTTGAGGGTGTCCTTGCCGCCCCCGCCGACCAGCGTGTCGTTACCCGCACCACCGCGCAGGATATTGTTGCCGGAGTTGCCGACAAGTGTGTTGTTGAGCGTGTTGCCGTTGCCGGTCAGGTTCGCCGTGCCGAGGAGCTCCAGCCGCTCGACACGCGCACTGAGAATCCAGTCGACATAGGATCGCACGGTGTCATTGCCGGTGTCGGTCTCATACTCGATCACGCGATCACCAGCCGACGAAACGATATATATATCGTCTCCATCCAGACCGTACAGGGTATCCTTGCCGGCCTTGCCGTCGATGATGTTGTTGCCGTAATTACCGTAGATTTCGTTGTCGAGGGCGTTGCCGGTAGCACTGGTGTTGTAAGGGCCCTTGAGAACCAGATTTTCAACCGCGCCTCGCGCGGCATATGCGTTTGAGAGACTGAAAGAGATGGTAGAACGAATGGTGTCGATGCCGTTCGAGCCGGCGCTGGCTTCATTTACCACATCGAGAGCGTTGTCGACGTCGTAACTATCATTGCCAGGCCCGCCGCTCATGAAGTCCTTGCCTTCGCCACCATAGACATAATCGTTTCCGGCCCCGCCACTCCAGACGTCATTGCCGTCACTGGCGGAGAAACTGTCGTTGCCTGCGCCCATGATGGCGATGTCGGGTCCGACGCCGCCGTCGACCATTACATTCCCAAGGATCGCAACAAAGGCATCGACCGAAGACGATATCGCGTTTAGGACTTTCATGTATTGCAGCGAGATCTCGCGCACTTCGATGAGCTTTAGACCAAGACTTTGCACCTCGATTTGGGTGACAACCCCGACACGGCCATCGAAGCCGCTGCCCTTCATGACAAACTTGTCACCGTTCGCGGCGGTCAGTGTAACCTGGGTCGGCGTAATTATCGGCTCCGCGTCGCTCTCAACGATCTTCTGTAAGAAGAAACGAAAGTCTTCTTTGCTGGCCTCTGCAATCTGCCCGATACTCAGGATAGACATTGCGCACCTCCCTTTTATACAGCGCGCGAGCGCATGCCGGGCGAAGCTAACATGTCGGCGGTATACTGCCTAGGCGACGCCTCAACTGACCTCCGGCTGGCCGTGTTCGCTGATCGTTGGGTTCTTTCCTAGACGACAAAAAAGTCGCTGGCCGTCACGGCAAGTCCGGCCGAGATCGAGGCGAATTTGATGGCGCCGCCGCTGCCGGTTCCGTCGCGATCGAAGAGCAGATCGCCGTTGGTACTGTTGTAGATGATGCGGTCGGTGGCATCGTGCGCAGCGTTGCCGACGTGAAATGCCGCCGGCGTCAGCCAGCCCACCGTCAGACCGGTGAAGATGCCCTTGTTCAGCTGGATCGTGTCGTCGGCGACGTTGTAGTCGGTGATGGTGTCGACATTGTTCGGCCCGAGCACCGAGTTGAAGACAAATGTGTCTTTGCCTTCTCCGCCGACCAGGCGGTCATTGCCGAGATAGCCGGCAAGCGTATCGTTGCCGGCACCGCCGCGCAGGATGTTGTTGCCGCTGTTGCCGCCGACGGTGTTGGCAAGCGTGTTGCCATTTCCGGTCAGGTTGGCGGTGCCCTGAAGTTCGAGGCGTTCGATGTTGGCGCCGATCGTCCAGTCGACAGAGGAGCGGATCGTGTCGCGGCCTTCGCCGGCTGCTTCGATGATGCGATCTTCGGTCGAGGAGACGACGTAGATGTCATCGCCAGCGCCGCCGATCAACGTGTCGTTGCCGCCAAGACCATCCAGCAGATCGTTGCCGGCCCCGCCGTTGAGGGTGTTCGCGCCGGCATCGATGCCTGTCAGCGTATCGTCAAAGCCCGATCCACTGAGGTTCTCGATGCCGGTCAACACATCGCCGCTGGCATGGCCGCCGGCGGCGGTTCCGGTTTCCAGATTGACGATGACGCCTGCCGTCGAGGCCGTATAGTCGACCGTGTCCGAACCGAGGCCGCCAGTCAAATTGTCCGCGCCGCCGAGGCCGGCAAGCACATTGTTTCCGCCATCGCCCGTCAGGCTGT
>NZ_JBBBDZ010000024.1:0-47827 GCF_037153935.1 Mesorhizobium sp. CCNWLY176 | reverse complement strand
CCGTGCCGGCCACGAGGCTGACGATGACGCCGACCGTCGAGGCGGTGTAATCTGCGGTGTCCGTACCGAGGCCGCCAGTCAAATTGTCCGCGCCGCCGAGGCCGGCAAGCACATTGTTTCCGCCATCGCCCGTCAGGCTGTCTGCGTGCGCAGAACCAATCACGTTTTCGATGCCGGTCAGCGTATCGCCTTCGGCGTGGCCGCCGGCTCCCGTGCCGGCCACGAGGCTGACGATGACGCCGACCGTCGAGGCGGTGTAATCTGCGGTGTCCGTACCGAGGCCGCCAATCAAGCTGTCCGCACCGCCAAGCCCGATCAGGACGTCGTTGCCGGCCCCGCCATTGAGGACGTTCGCATCTGCATCGGTGCCGGTCAGCGTATCTACAAAGGCCGATCCGGTGAGGTTCTCGATGCCGGCCAGGGTATCGCCTTCGGCATGGCCGCCGGTTCCCGAACCGGTCTCAAGACTGACGATGACGCCCGCCGTAGAGACCGTATAGTCGGCAGTGTCCGAACCAAGCCCTCCGACCAGGATGTCCGCGCCGCCAAGGCCGGCCAGCACATTGTTTCCATCACTGCCCGTCAGGCTGTCGGTGTGTGCTGAACCGGTGACGTTCTCGATGTTGTACACAGTATCGCCGCTGGCATAGCCGCCGGAAATCTGCAGGAAGAGGCTCAGGTCTATCGTTACGCCTGCCGTGGAGTTGGTGTAGCTGACGGTGTCATTGTCACCGCCGCCGTCCAGGGTTTCGGCATTAGCACCGGCAATCAGCGTGTCGTTGCCGCCATAGCCGTAAAGCCTTTCGGTATCGTGTCCCGAACGCAGCGTGTCGTCAAAAGCCGTGCCATAGAATCGTTCGAAGCCGCTTCCCGCTACTGTCCAGTAATAGCCTATGGGTGTGCCGTCCAAATGATGGATACTGCTGTAGCCGCCCAGGTCGTTGTCGGCAAAAACGATGCCCCGGGTGTAGCTCTGGTAGTCCAGAGTATCGTAGCCTTCGCCAGGAACATAGAAGGCCCCAGACCCTGCGCCGATGATGATATCATCTCCGGCGAGGGCAAAAACATGATCCCCCGGACCGTAAGCAAAGTGGGCGTAACCCGGAGGAAGGTCAGGAACGACACCTGCGGGGGAAAAATAATCGTTGAGATCAGTGCCGATAATGTCTGCCATCACGTCATCCCGCCGCGAATTCGCCGAAACCCTCAATGGGCAGATGCAGCAGCCAACCAAAGCGTGCAACACCCAAATGGGTGGACCTTGCTGCTGCGAAGAAAGCGAAGCCTGGATGATCTGCGGGTGCTCGTGATGAGGCCGGACCGGCGCTCATCACCAGGATCGACCGAAGAGGGATGAGCAAACCTCGGCCCAGTCCATGACCGGGACTTCGCCGTTAGATGGAGTTGCGTCGGCTCGCCATACTCGGTTCGCTTCCGGTCCCCGGTGACGACGCCTGCGGCCGCCCCGATAACTGCAGCCTTCGCTACACGATAAAGAAGTCGCCGGCCGTCACGGCAAGTCCGGCCGAGATCGAGGCGAATTTGATGGTGCCGCCGCTGCCGCTTCCGTCGCGGTCGAAGAGCAGGTCGCCATTCGCGCTGTTATAGATGATGCGGTCGTTGGCGTCATGCGCGGCAGTGCCGATGTGGAACGCCACCGTCGCCAGCCAGCCCGCTGCGAGGCCGGTGAAGATGGCGTTCTCCAGCTGGATCGTGTCCTGGGCCGGGTTGTAATCGGTGATCTTGTCGATGTTGGTGACACTGTGCGCGGCGTTGAACAGGAACGTGTCGTTGCCTGAGCCGCCCACCAGTGTGTCCTTGCCGCCACCGCCGACAATGCGATCGTTGCCGGCAGCGCCCCGCAGGACATTGGTTCCGCTGTTGCCGATGAGGGTGTTGTTGGACCCGTTGCCGTTGCCGGTGAGATTGCTGGTGCCCATAAGCTCAAGGCGTTCGATATTCGCAGCCAGTGTCCAGTCGACCGAGGATTTGACCACGTCCGAACCTTCGCCGGCGAGTTCGATGGTCCGGTCGCCTGCGGAGGTGACGATATAGGTGTCGTTGCCGGTGCCGCCATAGGCGGTGTCAGCCCCGGCACCACCGGTCAGGTAATCGTGGCCGGCAGCACCCCGCAGTGTGTTGGCACCGCTGTTGCCGACGATCGTGTTGTTCAGGCTGTTGCCTGTCCCGACAAGATTGGCGCTTCCCTGCAGCTCCAGCCGCTCGATGTTGGCGCCGAGCGTCCAGTGCGTATAGGCCCGGACGATATCCGTGCCCTGGCCGGCATACTCGATCGTCCGATCGCCGGTGGACGACACGATATAGATGTCGTTGCCTGTGCCGCCGATCATGGTGTCGTTGCCGGTGCCGCCATTCAGCGTATCGTTGCCGGCATTGCCGACGAGCCTGTCATTGCCGGTAGCGCCGTCGAGATAGTTGGCGACGCCGTTGCCGGTCAGCGTGTCGTGGCCGCTGCCGCCACGGGCGTCTTCGATGACGACGCCGGGTCCGATCGTCACGGTGGATCGCGAGGACTGCCCGTCAGTGAAGAAGATCGCCTCGCTCAGGTCGCTGAAGCTTCCGGGATTAAGGTTGATCGAACTGTTTTCCGAGCCGTTGTAGACGATCCTGTCGTGGCCGGCGCTGTCGTTGATTGCTTGCCAGTAACGCGTGCCGTCATTGAAAGTGTAGGTGGAATTGCCGCTGTTGATCGTGGTGTTCTTGCCGTAAAGCGCCTGGATCGCCAGAAGGTCGTAATACATCGGCGTGGTTGGATAGAATGACGCGTAGTTATCATCTTGCGCCGACCAGGGCGAAGCAGTGTAGCTCATGACGGTATAGAAGAGATTGTCGAGATTTTCCGGGATGGTGTTCTCTCCCGCGAACGGGTGCTTCAAACCGAGCGTATGGCCCACCTCGTGCAGGATCGAGTAGTAGTCAAAGGTGCCACGAGCGATATTCGCGCTCCCAGTCGGGTTGAAGTCAGTCCAACTAAACCAGACATCACCCGCCGAAGGATGATCGACCGGCAGATAGGCATACGCGGCGGCGGATGCGTCGATATTTTCCGTATAGGCAAAGCGCAGTTCCCCGACCGTCGACGAATTGTCGGCAACTTCGGTGAAACGGATGTTGGCGGAATTCGACCAGGCCGAAAGGACGTCACGCACCGCCGCTCGTTCGCCGGTGGAGATCTGCGACCAGCTATCCCATTCGTAGCTGCTGGAATAAGGGTTGATGTGGTAGGCTGTTCCGGTCGGAAAGCTGTAGGTCAGGGTCACGCCGGTGCCTGCACCGCCGCCCCATTTGGCACCGTAGATCAGAGAGATGGCGTTGCCTGCCACGGCAGGATTGACGTCTGAAACCGGCACATAGTTCTGAGTTGGAGAAGCCACTGTTCACTCCCTGCGACCGCAACTTGACCTCGAATCACGGCAATCCTGCCACAACATTGCAACAGACCGTGCATGGGAAGTACCTCCGAAGGGAGGTGAACAGGAAATTTCCGTGCCGGGCGCTGCTTGCCGGCAACCCTTGGAAGTCTGCCACCATCCGGCAGAGTTGATCGCGCGGCCTCATCCTTTTGAGGTATTTGAAATAAGCCATTTCCCGTATTACGCGAATTGCGGGGTGCGGTAAGTTGTGCAATAAAGATTCGCCCCCAAGTAACCGGCCGCACGTTGCGAGCCTGAACCAGACTATCGGTAGAGTGAAAGGAGGCTCTTTGGCACTTATCGAATAATCGATTTCTGCGTGGCCTGACGCGAGGTTTCTCCCGGCCAGGCATGAAGGTCGATATGGATGCCAAGGAAACAAGAATACCCGGACGCGAAACAGCGAGATGTCCGGGCCTTCTGAACAAGAACGTCAGAACAACCTTCCGCAAATTCGATCCTGAGTGAACCTGCCCGTCGATGTCCGTCCGGATGTCGGGGAGGGCTCGGGAAGTTTTTGCCAACAGAACGTGGGACCAACACACATGACTACTCACACATTTGCGACCCGCGGCTGGGGCAAGGAGACCATTTCCGGCTTCACGCCCGTCAGCGACAAGATCGATCTGTCGGCGCTCAACGTGGCCGATTTCGCTACGCTGTCGCGCTACATCTTCACCGACAGCCTCGGCAACGCCGTCATCAAGCTCGGCTACGGCGGCAGCTATGAATGGATCACGCTGGAGGGCGTTTCGGCCTCGTCGCTGAATGCGTCGAGCTTTATCTTTAACGGCAGCTCCTCGGATCTGACCGTCAATGGCACCACCATCTATGATGATGTGCTGTTTGGCGGCAACGGCAACGACACGCTGAACGGCCAGAGTGGCGGCGATACGCTGAACGGCGGCGCCGGCAATGACAAGCTCATCGGCATGGGTGGCGACGATACGCTGGTGGGTGGTGCCGGCAGTGACACCTTTGCCTACATCGGTCGCGAGTTCGGCCGGGATACGATCAAGGATTTCGCACCGGGTACCGACAAGATCGATTTGTCGGCGCTCAACGTGGCCGATTTCGCGACCCTGTCGCGTTACATAACCACGGACAGCCTCGGCAACGCCGTCATCAAGCTCGGCTTCGGCGGCAGCTATGAATGGATCACGCTGGAAGGCGTTTCGAAGGCGTCGCTGGGCGCATCCAGCTTCATCTTCAACACCAATCCGGCGGGCCTTACGGTCAACGGCACCACCATCTATGATGATGTGCTGTTTGGCGGCAACGGCAACGACACGCTGAACGGCCAGAGTGGCGGCGATACGCTGAACGGCGGCGCCGGCAATGACAAGCTTATCGGCATGACTGGCGACGATACGCTGGTAGGCGGCGCCGGCAGCGACACCTTTGCCTATACCGATCGCGAGTTTGGCCGGGATACGATCAAGGATTTTGCGCCGGGTACCGACAAGATCGACCTGTCGCTGTTGAATGTCGCAGACTTCACCACCCTGTCGCGGTTCATCACCCAGGATTCGCTTGGCAATGCCGTCATCAAGCTCGGCTTCGGCGGCAGCTATGAATGGATCACGCTGGAAGGCGTCTCGAAGGCGTCGCTGACTTCGTCGAGCTTTATCTTCAACACCAATCCGGCAAATCTGACGGTTAACGGCACCACCATCTATGACGATGTCCTGTTCGGCGGCAATGGTCATGACACGCTGAACGGGCAGAGCGGCGACGACACGCTAAGCGGCGGTGCCGGCAACGACAAGCTCATCGGCATGACCGGCAACGACATGCTGATCGGTGGCGCAGGCAACGACACCTTCGCTTTCCTGGCCCGCGAGTTCGGCCGGGATACGATTGCCGACCTCAAGAGCGGCGACAAGATCGACCTGTCGCTGCTGAACGTCGCCGATTTTGCGACGCTGTCGCGTTTCATCACGCAGGATGCCAACGGCAATGCTGTCATCAAGCTAGGTTTCGGCGGCAGCTATGAATGGATCACGCTGAACGGCGTCTCGAAGGCGGCGCTGAATGCATCGCACTTCATCTTCAACACGAATGCGGCGGCCCTGACGGTCAATGGCACCAGCATCTACGATGACGTCCTGTTCGGCGGTAATGGCGGTGATACGCTCAATGGGTACAGCGGTGATGACAACCTGAACGGCGGTGCCGGCAATGACATTCTCTACGGAATGGAAGGCCACGACACGCTCAATGGTGGTTCCGGCAACGACCGCATGCAGGGCGGCACGGGCAACGACATCTACTATGTTTCCGCGGCCGGCGATCAGACCATCGAAGCCGCAAACGAGGGCACCGATACCGTTCGCTCCTACATCAGCTGGGCATTGGGTGCCAATATCGAGCGGCTCGAACTGCTCGGAACGGAGAACCTGAATGCCAATGGCAACACGCTGAACAACACCATCTATGGCAATGCCGGCAACAACACCATCGATGGCGGGCTCGGCAATGACTACATGGCCGGCGGCGCGGGTAACGACCGCTATGTCGTCTCGGCTGTCGGCGATCAGGTTGTGGAACTGGCCGGACAGGGCACCGATACGGTTCTGGCCTATGTCAATCTAAGCCTTGGCGCCAATGTCGAACGGCTCGAAATGCGCGGCACTGCCAATCTGAGCGGCAACGGCAATTCGCTCGCCAACACGCTCGTTGGCAACAGCGGCAACAACGTGCTGCGCGGCGGCGATGGCAACGACACGGTGTCCGGCGGCGCCGGCAACGACACGCTTGTGGGTGGTAACGGCAGCGACTCGCTGACGGGCGGGGCAGGAGCCGACACCTTTGTCTTCGACGCCCGTCTTGGCTCGACCAACATTGACAGGATCACCGACTACGTCGCTGCCGACGACACGATCCGGCTGGACGATTCCGTCTTTTCCGGCCTTGCGCTTGGCAAGCTGGCTGCGAGCGCATTCCACGTTGGCACCTCGGCGCACGATGCTTCCGACCGCATCATCTACAACAAGACGACCGGGGATCTCTGGTTCGACAAGGACGGCATCGGCGGCGCGGCAGCCGTCAAGTTCGCGACGCTGACGCCTGGACTTGGCCTCAGCGCGGGCGAGTTCTTCATCGTCTGAGGTCTGAAGTACAAAAAAGCCCGCCACTCCGAAAGGAGTGGCGGGCTTTGATTTTTAGCGGCGAGGCCGTTCCCCGATTTTCTCAAGTCCAAGTCGACGATTGCCCGTATTGCGCGAATTGCGACGTCCCATAAGTTGTGCAATAAGAATTTTCCTCCAAGTAATTGGCGGGGAGTGCGAGTCTAAACGGACTATCCAGAAGAAGTGAAAGGAGGGGTTTCTTGGCAAAATCCGGTTGATCTTTTCCGGGTCGATGCCGTCTGCCAGGGACATGAAGAAACAGGGGTATGACATCGGAAGATGTCGGGGCGTTAAAAATATAGGTTGGCATAACCTTCCTTAAATTCGATCTCGAGTTGATATCACCTTCGCCTGGCTAATGCTTGGGAGGCGTAGGGTGTGAGAAATATTGTCTATCCAGATATGGGACCGATACATGGCAACAATTAACGGTGACGATGGCAATAACCCAAATCTCGTGGGGACGAGTTCGGGTGATACAATTGACGGCAAGGGCGGCGACGACACCCTCAATGGCATGCGCGGCGACGACACACTGATCGGCGGCGCGGGCAACGACATCTTCGCCTACACCATCCGTGGTTTCGGCCGGGACACGATCAAGGACTTTACGCTCGGGCAGGACAGGATTGACCTGTCGGCCCTGAATATTGCCGACTTCGATACACTGTCGCGCTACATCTTCACGGACAGTCTCGGCAATGCCGTGATCAAGCTCGGCTTCGGCGGCAGCAATGAGTGGATCACACTGGAAGGTGTAATCGCTTCGACGCTGACTTCGTCGAGCTTTATCTTCAACACCAATCCGGCAGCCCTGACGGTCAATGGCACCAATTTCTATAGCGATGTACTGTTCGGCGGCAACGGCGACGACACGCTGAACGGTTACAGTGGCGCCGATACTCTGAATGGTGGCGCGGGCAACGACATGCTCATTGGCATGGCGGGCGACGATACGCTGGTGGGCGGAGCCGGCAACGACATCTTCGCCTACACCGCCCGTGAGTTCGGTCGTGATACGATCAAGGACTTCACGGTCGGGCAGGACAGGATCGATCTTTCGGCGCTCAACGTGGCCGATTTCGCGACCCTGTCACGCTACATTTCCACGGACAGCCTCGGCAATGCCGTGATCAAGCTCGGCTTTGGTGGCGGCTATGAGTGGATCACGCTGGAAGGTGTTCCCGCTTCGACGCTGAAAGCGTCGAGCTTCATCTTCAACACCAGTTCGATAGGCCTCACGGTCAACGGCACCGAGTTCTACAGTGATGTCCTGTTCGGCGGCAATGGCGACGACACATTGAACGGCCTCAGCGGCAGCGATACGCTGAATGGTGGTGCAGGCAACGACAAGCTCATCGGCATGTCTGGCGATGATACGCTGATCGGTGGTGCGGGCAGCGATATATTTGCCTATACTGCCCGCGAGTTCGGTCGGGATACGATCAAGGACTTTGCGCCGGGTACCGACAAGATCGACCTGTCGCGGTTCAATGTTGCAGACTTCGCCACCCTGTCGCGGTTCATTACCCAGGATTCGCTTGGCAATGCCGTTATCAAGCTCGGCTTCGGCGGCAGCTATGAATGGATCACGCTGGAAGGCGTCTCGAAGGCGTCGCTCAACGGATCGAGCTTCATCTTCAACACCAATCCGGCAGCGCTGACGGTTAACGGCACCAATTTCTACGGCGACATCCTGTTCGGCGGCAACGGCAACGATACGCTGAACGGCCTGAGCGGCAGCGATACGCTGAGCGGCGGCGCCGGCAACGACAAGCTCATCGGCATGACTGGTGATGACATCCTAGTCGGCGGCGCCGGCGATGACACATTTGCATACACTGCTCGAGAGTTCGGCCGGGATACGATTGCCGACCTCAAGGCGGGGGACAAGATCGACCTGTCACTGTTTAATGTCGCCGACTTCAGCACGCTGTCGCGTTTCATCACGCAGGATGCCAATGGCAATGCCGTCATCAAGCTCGGCTTTGGTGGTACTTCGGAATGGATCACGCTGAACGGTGTCTCGAAGGCGGCGCTGAACGCATCGCACTTCATCTTCAACACCAATTCGGCAGATCTGACGGTCCACGGTTCCAATTTCTACGGCGACGTCCTGTTCGGGGGCAATGGTGGCGATACGCTCAATGGGTACAGTGGGGATGACAACCTCAACGGCGGCGCCGGTAATGACATTCTCTACGGAATGGAAGGCAACGACACGCTCAATGGTGGCTCCGGCAACGATCGTATGCAGGGCGGCACCGGCAACGACATCTACTATGTCTCCGCGGCCGGCGACCAGACCATCGAAGCCGCAAACGAAGGCACTGATACCGTTCTCTCCTATATAAGCTGGACGCTTGGTAGCAATATAGAGCGGCTTGAGCTGCTTGGGGCAACCAACCTGAATGCTACCGGCAACACGCTGAACAACACCATCTATGGCAATGCCGGCAACAACACCATCGATGGCGGGCTCGGTAATGACTACATGGCCGGCGGGGCCGGCAACGACCGCTATGTCGTGTCGGATGTCGGCGATCAGGTGGTGGAGTTGGCCGGGCAGGGCACCGATACGGTTCTGGCCTATGTCAATCTGACTCTCGGCGCCAATGTCGAACGCCTTGAAATGCGCGGCACTGCCAATCTGACCGGCAACGGCAATACGCTTGCCAACACGCTCATCGGCAACAGCGGCAACAACGTGCTGCGCGGCAGCGGCGGCAACGATACGCTGTCCGGTGGAGCAGGCAATGATACGCTGGATGGCGGTACCGGTAATGATGTGCTTGTCGGTGGCACGGGCAAGGACACGCTGACGGGCGGCGCGGGAGCCGATACCTTCGTCTTCGACGCCCGCCTCGGCTCGACCAACATCGATAGGATCGCCGACTACGTCGCTGCCGACGACACGATCCGGCTGGACGATGCCGTCTTTAGCGGCCTTGCCCTTGGCAAACTGGCTGCGAGCGCATTCCACGTTGGCACCTCGGCGCACGATGCTTCCGACCGCATCATCTACAACAAGACGACCGGGGATCTCTGGTTCGACAAGGACGGCATCGGCGGCGCGGCAGCCGTCAAGTTCGCGACGCTGACGCCCGGCCTCGCCCTCAGCGCCGGCGAGTTCTTCATCGTGTAGGTCTGCTCCAAGGGGGCAGTAATTCGGCTTTGAGGAATGCCGCATCGACGACGGTCCCGGACCGCCGTCGATGCGGCTTCTGCCGTGCGTTGAATTCGTTTGCCTCAACCGTCGAGACCAACGAAAAATACAATGAGGGGTTGAAAGAAGGTTCAGGTCCGCCATATCCGACCTTCCCGTCAACGAGGTGATGATACGAAATGGCAGTAATTCCAGAAGGCCCCGGAAACGATTCCCTCAATGGAACATCCGGAGACGACACGTTCACCGGGCTGGGGGGTGACGATTGGATTTTCGGCTGGGAAGGCAGTGACAGGATCTACGGCGGTGACGGCAACGACACCCTTTACGCCGATTATTATGACGATACGCATCGGGACAGTCCGGGCACGATCAACTGGGTCTATGGCGAAGCCGGCGACGACGAGATTTACGGCGGCTCCGGTGCGAACATTCTCGACGGCGGCACGGGCAACGACACCATCTACGGCGGCTCCTCCGGCAGCACGATTTATGGCCGCGAAGGCAATGACGGCATTATGGGCAGCGATGAGGTCGACCATATCTATGGCGGCGAAGGCGACGACCGTTTGTCCGGCCTTGGAGGCAACGACTATCTCGACGGTGGCGCCGGCAAGGACAGGATGACTGGCGGGGAAGGGGATGACATCTACATCGTCTCGTCCCCGGGCGACCAGACATTCGAGTATACCGGAGAGGGCACCGATACGGTCAGATCCTATATCAGCTGGACGCTTGCCGACGAGGTGGAGCGGCTCGAACTGATCGGCACCGGCAATCTGACTGGAACGGGCAACAGGTTTGCCAATACGCTTATCGGCAATGCCGACGGCAACGCGCTGTATGGCGGGGCCGGTCACGATTTCCTTGATGGCAAGGCCGGCAAGGACAGCATGTATGGCGGCACCGGCAATGACATCTATGTCGTGTCCTCGACCGGCGACCGCATCATTGAATCAGCCGGCGAAGGCGCCGATACCGTGCGCTCCCATATCGACTGGACGCTGGGCGCCAATCTGGAGCGGCTGGAACTGCAAGGCAGCGCCGGCCTGTCCGGCAACGGCAACACGCTCAACAACACGCTGGTCGGCAATGACGGCAAGAATATCCTGCGTGGCGGGGCCGGCAACGACACGCTGAACGGCGGCAAGGGATCGGACACGCTGGTCGGCGGAGCCGGCAACGACACGTTCCTGTTCAACGCCCCGCTCGGCTCGAGCAACATAGACAAGGTCAACGACTATAACGTCGCGCAGGACACGTTCCAGTTGGAGAATGGTATCTTCACCGGTCTCGCGGCGGGCTGGCTGTCGGCTGGCGCTTTCCACACCGGGGCCGGCGCGCACGATACGAGTGACCGCATCATTTACAACCAGACGACCGGCGATCTGCTGTTCGACAAGGACGGCCTGGGCGGTGCGGCAGCAATCAAGTTCGCAACGCTCACACCCGGACTGGCGATGACGGCTGGAGACCTTTTCGTCGTGTAGGCTGCCGAGCGCGTCAGTCTTCAGAGTGCCGGGAGGGCCTTGCCGCACGTGGCTGCTGGCCCTGACGCCGACGTTGACATAGTTTAGCGATCCCTGAGGAGGAACCAGGCGATGACGACTATTGAGGTCTCTGGCCAAGAGTGGATGGGTACCGACTTTCGCGCCCAAATGCAGGAGTATATTGACTGGGCTGGCCCCACCACCGTCGTAAAGGCCGGGACCCAGCTTTCTATAACAAGAGGCGATCCTGAAGGATTGTTTGGCCGTGCGCACTGGAGTGGAACCAGCTTTGGATACGCTACCACAAACGATGATGACCCGACCCCTATCTCTGGAATAGCTACCGAGTTCCATCTCTTCCGCTCCGATGGATTGGTTCCAGAACTAAATTTCAGCGAATTCTCGGTTTCGTTGGTCGATAGCTACAATGCTCTTTCTACGTCGATCGACGCATTTCTCGACCTCCTCGGTGATATTGAATTCTTTGGAGGGCAGGGGATTGATTTCGTCCAGCTGGGATCCGGCAACGACACATTCCGGGGTAACGGAGGTCATGACACGTTTTACGGCATGGGCGGGAACGATACGCTGTGGGGTGCCGGCGGTGATATGCTTTATGGAGGCACAGGCAATGATGTCTACATTGTGACTGTTCCCGGAGACACGATCACCGAGCTGCCCGGCGAAGGTTACGACACGGTAAACGCCTACAGAAGCTGGATCCTGCCGGACAACGTCGAAAAGCTCGTATTGGTCAATCGCGCGCTGAATGGCACGGGCAATGCTCTCGACAATATGCTGGTGGGGAATTCCTGGAACAACACGCTCGATGGCAAGGCCGGCAACGATACATATGTCGTGTCGACCGGTGATCGAACGATCGAACTTGCCGGCGAGGGCACCGACACGGTGCGTTCCGACGTCGACTGGATTCTCGGAGCCAATATCGAGCGACTGGAGTTTCTCGGCCCGGCCGATCTCACCGGCAACGGCAACACGCTCAACAACACGCTTGTCGGCAATGACGGCAAGAACATCCTGCGCGGCGGGGCCGGCAACGACACGCTGAGCGGCGGCAAGGGATCGGACACGCTGGTCGGCGGCGCCGGCAATGACACCTTCGTGTTCAATAGGTCTCTCGGCGGGACCAATATCGACAAGATCAACGACTACAACCCCGCTCAGGACACGATCCAACTCGACACGAAGTATTTTACGGGCCTGGTCGCCGGCTGGCTGGCTGCCGGCGCATTCCATACTGGCACAGGCGCCCACGATGCCACCGATCGCATCATCTACAACGCGACGACCGGCGACCTGCTGTTCGACAAGGACGGCCCGGGCGGTGCGCCAGCCTTGAAATTCGCCTTGCTCTCGCCAGGATTAGCGATGACCGCCAATGACTTCTTCATCGTCTGATCTGCCCTGGTATTATGACATCAGGTCTTGCCATGCGCGGCCCTGAAGCCAAAATCAACATAGTGTAGCGTTGCTGAGGAGGAGCGGGAAAATGACCAAAATCACAGTGACGGCGCGTGAAGGCCAGGACAGCAATCTTCGCGCCCAGTTGCAAGAGTATATCGATTGGGAGGGTCCGATTACGTCCTATAGATCAGCGACAACGCTTTCGATGCACAAGGGCGGTGAAGAAGCAAATGGTGTTGACGCAGGCTGGGCCGGTTACGGCTTTGAATATCTGAGTGCTAATGAAAATGATCCAATACCTGTCGCTGGCACGGCCACGGCATTTTATGTCTCCCGTACGCTAGACAAGGCCCCAATAATAAGATTCATCGAGTCCTCGGTTTCCTTGGTCGACAGCTACGATGCTTTGTCTACGTCGATCGACACGTTTATCGACCTCTTCGGTGATATTGAATTCGTTGGGGCGTCAGGTTCCGATGTCGTCCAGTTGGGATCCGGCAACGACACACTGCAGGGTTACGGAGGTCATGATACGTTTTACGGCATGGGTGGGAACGATACGCTGTGGGGTGCCGGCGGTGACATGCTTTATGGAGGCACAGGCGATGATGTCTACATTGTGCATCTCGGAGACAGGACGATTGAACTTGCCGGCGAAGGTTACGATGCGGTCCATTCCTACGTGAGTTGGACCCTTTCGGACGACGTCGAAAAGCTCGTATTGGTCGATCGCGCCCTGAATGGCACGGGCAATGCTCTCGACAATGTGTTGGACGGGAATTCCTGGAACAACGTGCTCGATGGCAAGGCCGGCAACGACTTTCTCGATGGCATGACCGGCGACGACAAAATGTATGGCGGTGTCGGTAACGACATCTACGTCGTATCCTCGACAGGTGATCGAACGATCGAACTTGCCGGCGAGGGTACCGACACGGTGCGTTCCGACGTCGACTGGATTCTTGCAGCCAATATCGAGCGGCTGGAGCTTCTTGGCACTGCCGATCTGACCGGCAACGGCAACACGCTCAATAACACGCTTGTCGGCAATGACGGCAAGAACATCCTGCGTGGCGGGGCCGGCAACGACACGCTGAACGGCGGCAAGGGATCGGACACGCTGGTCGGCGGCGCCGGCAATGACACCTTCGTGTTCAACAAGCCTCTCGGGTCGACCAACATCGACAAGATCAATGATTACAACCCCGCCCAGGACACGATCCAGCTCGACACGAAATACTTTGCGGGCCTGGTCACAGGCTGGCTGGCTGCCGGTGCCTTCCACACAGGCACGGGCGCCCACGATGCCACCGATCGCATCATCTACAACGCGACGACGGGCGACCTGCTGTTCGACAAGGACGGCCTGGGCGGCGTTGCGGCCATGAAGTTTGCCACGCTCTCGCCCGGACTGGCGATGACGGCCAACGACTTCTTCGTCGTATAGAACCTGCTTCGTTCGGGTTGGAGAAGGGGCCGCTGCCCCGCTGATTGCGATTCTTCCCGGGTATCAATCGATCCCGGCTTTTGCCTTGTGCAGTGGCTCGGTTCGATACCGCGCCTTGGAATACTTGGCCTGGAAGAAAACTTTCTCACCGTAAGATCGCGCGCCTTGGCAGGAACGCCATGATCGTCATCTTCGGCTCACCGAGCGCACTGTATTGCGCAGGTGTCGGGGTTCCCCTGTTTCGATAGGCGATGCCACCCGAGGCGCTTTCCGCCGTAGCCCGCCTCCCGCTCTTTAGCCGGCTTGATTAACAGCAGAACCCATTGCGCCGAGCGCCTTTCGCTTCGGGCGCACAGGTTTCGTGCTTCAGCTTTTGCTAATAAAGCTGAATGATTAAGTGTCTTTTTGACAGCATACAAAGGGCTATGCTTTGACTCTACTTTCACATTTTACAGTAATAATTATTAAAGTTAAATTAATTTATACTATAAAAATCTCATTACATTCAATTAGCCGTCAACACAATTATGGGATGTTTGGCGTGGGCATCATGACGCCCAGGTTGCAGGAGGAACTGATGGCAACGTTCAATGGAACCAACAGCGGTGAAATCTTACCCCCACTGCTTCTCGCGCCACTTCAGGCGCTAGGAGATGATGAGATAAACGGGCTCGGCGGCGACGATCTGCTGATGGGCTGGACCGGCAATGATGTGCTCAACGGCGGCCAGGGCGCCGATGTGCTGATCGGCGGCATTCTTAATGTCAGTCTCGGAGTTGGAACGGTGGAACTGGCCGGTAACGATACCGCCTCTTACACCGGGTCTTCAGCAGGTGTGACGATCAACCTGTCAGAGACCGGCGACAATGAGCTTGAGATCCTGGGTCTCACGCTCGGTCTGCAGGATGTCACTATCGGTCACGGTGGCGACGCCGAAGGCGACACGTTGGCCGGTATCGACAATCTCATCGGGTCTGCCCATGCCGATAGTCTTACCGGCAACGAGAAAAACAATCGCCTCGAAGGCGGAGGCGGCAATGATTTCCTCGATGGCGCGGCTGGTAACGACACCATGCTTGGTGGAGCCGGAAACGACACTTACGTCGTATCCTCGACCGGCGATCAATTGATCGAAGCTGTGGGCGAGGGCACCGACACGGTTCGGGTGGCGTTCAGCTGGACGCTCGGTGCAAATCTTGAGCGCCTGCTGCTTCAGGGTGCGGAAAACCTCACCGGCAACGGCAATACGCTCAACAACACCCTTGTCGGCAATGACGGCAAGAACATCCTGCGCGGCGGCGATGGTAACGATACGTTGAACGGCGGCAAAGGCACCGACACACTGTTGGGTGGCGCCGGCCGTGACACGTTCGTCTTCAATTCGCCGCTCGGGTCGAACAACATCGACAAGGTCAACGACTACAATGTTGCTGACGACACGATGCAGTTGGACAACGGTTACTTCACCAACACCGGCGCTGGCTTTCTGTCGGCGGGAGCCTTCCACATCGGCACCGGCGCACATGATGCGAGCGATCGTATCATCTACAACTCGACGACCGGCGACCTTCTCTACGACAAGGATGGGCTGGGCGGCGCGGCAGCGATCAAATTCGCCCTGCTTACGCCTGGGCTGGCTCTGACGGCTGGCGACTTCTTCCTCGTGTAACCTTGAAGGGCGAGGTTGGCGACCTCACCCAAAGCTAAGACATGTCCGCCACGCTGAAAGGTGTGGCGGACTTTTTTCATTGCACACCTCAAACGATGAAAAACTCTCCGGCCGTCATGGCAAGTCCCGGCGAGAGCGTGGCGAACTTCGTTGCCGCGGCACCGCCCAGCCCGTCCTTGTCGAAATACAGGTCGCCGGTTGTCTTGTTGTAGATAATGCGATCACTCGCATCATGCGCGGCGGCTCCAGTATGAAAGGCACCCGCCGAAAGCCAGCCATTCGCAAGGCCGGTGAAGACCGCATTCTCAAGCTGGATCATGTCGTCGGCGAGGTTGTAGTCCGTAATCTTGTCGATGTTGGTCGAACCGAGCGGGGCGTTGAAGTGAAAGGCGTCGCCTCCGGTGCCGCCGACCAGCGTGTCCTTGCCCGCTCCCCCGGACAGCAAATCATTGCCAGCCCCGCCGCGCAGGATGTTGTTGCCGGCATTGCCGATGAGGGTGTTTTTGAGGCTGTTGCCGTTGCCGGTCAGGTTGGCACTGCCTTGAAGTTCCAGCCGCTCAAGATTTGCGCCAAGCGTCCAGTCGGTATGGGAACGCACGGTGTCGGTGCCTTCACCGGCCAATTCAACGATCTGATCACCCGTCGATGAGACAACATAGGTATCGTTGCCGGTGCTGCCGCGCAGGATGTCGGCACCAGCGCCGCCATCGAGGTAATCATCGTCTTCACCGGCATGGATCGTGTCGTTGCCGTCGCCTCCATAGATACGGTCGTTGCCGGTATTGCCATAAAACAGGTCATTGCCGGCATCGCCATAAAGGACGTCATGGCCGGACCAGCCTTCGAGAAGGTCGTTTCCGGCTCCACCATGGGCTTCATCATTTCCGGCCCCGAGATGCAGCACGTCGTTGCCGTCTGCGAGCGTGACGACGTCGCGACCGGCGTTACCCATGAATGTTATGTCGCCCAAAAGATTGAGAAGGGCCTGCGGTGATTGGTTTGCGGCCGCCAGCACATCGGCCACAGGTAGAGAAAACCCGGTGATTGTGCCCAAAGTTATCGCGCTGGGCTCGCCGATAAGATCAGTGGTTGCTGCAATCAACTGGATATTATCGATCGTTTTCAGGCCGGGGCTGCCCGGGATCGGCTGACCTCGAAAAGACACATAGGACGAGCCGTCTGGCCCCGTATATGTCTTCCGATAATCGGTGCCGCTTGAACTCGTCTGATTTTCCATGACGTCCTGCAGGAAGCCGAGCAGGTCGCTTCCGAATGATTGTGAGACAGTGATCGTAGCCATGAGAGCTTCCCTTTTCGCTCGCGGTTAACAGCAACGTAGCCCGCCTTCCTGGACGAGGATGGCGGGTTTCCACGCCCCTTCGATGCCGGAGCGCCTGGCGTGAACGTGCACAGACCCGCCACGCCGAAAGGCGTGGCGGGTCTTTTCCGTTTCAGACTTCAGACGACAAAAAAGTCGCCCGCAGTCATCGCAAGTCCGGGCGAGAGCGTGGCGAACTTCGTTGCCGCCGCTCCACCGAGCCCGTCCTTGTCGAAATAAAGGTCGCCGGTCGTCTTGTTGTAGATAATCCGGTCGGTTGAATCGTGGGCGGCGCTTCCGGTATGAAAGGCGCCCGCCGAAAGCCAGCCAGCCGCGAGACCGGTGAAAACCGAATTCTCCAGCTGGATCATGTCCTGCGCGACGTTGTAGTCCGTAATCTTGTCGATGTTGGTGGAGCCCAATCGCGCGTCGAAATGGAAGGCGTCATTTCCGCTTCCGCCGACCAGCGTGTCCTTGCCCGCGCCACCGGACAGCAAATCATTGCCGGCCCCGCCACGCAGGACGTTATTGCCGCTGTTGCCGATCACTGTGTTGCCTAGGCTGTTGCCGTTGCCGACCAGATTGGTCGTGCCTTGCAGCTCCAGCCGCTCGACATTGGCGCCGAGCGTCCAGTCGATATGGGAACGTACGGTGTCAGTGCCTTGGCTGGCGGATTCAATCACCCGGTCGCCGGTCGAGGAAACGACGAAGATGTCGTTGCCGGTGCCGCCATACATGGTGTCGTTGCCAGCGCCGCCATCGAGATAGTCATTATCCTCGGCAGCATAGATCGTGTCGTTGCCGGTTCCGCCAAACAGCTTGTCGTTGCCGGTATTGCCATAAAACAGGTCATCGCCGCCGTCGCCGTAAAGGACGTCATGACCCGACCAGCCCTCGAGAAGATCGTTTCCGCCACCACCATGGGCCACGTCGTTTCCGGCGCCCATGTGCAGCTTGTCGTAAGCCGCTCCGAATGTGACGTTGTCATTGCCGGAGCTGCCATTATACACGAATGGCTGTGCATCCAGCATTGCCGTCAGCGCCGCGTAATTGCCATCCATGACAGCTTGCACGATCGGACCAACGGGTTGCGACAGGCCGATGATCTCAAGGGGATCTGGCTGAGCGACACCGTTGATGATAAGGCGGATTGCCGGGATGATCTTTATGGATGTCACCGTTCCCGACGCAACGCCGGTAAGCGGGTTATAGCTGAGATTTTGGCCTTCGATCTCGATCCTGTCCTGCGCCCAGAAGCTGCCGCTCTTCTTGCCCCAGACGATCTTGGTGGAAGAGAATGATTGAACTGTCTGTCCAGGCAGTTCCGCCGTATGTTCAATTATATCAAGGGGATTGCCAGCTCTGAACTGGTTGATCGTCGCTTCCGCTACCATCTGAATTCTCCATAGTTTTCGGTGCGCACCGCATCGTGGTCACCAATGTTGAAAAACTACGGACGTGCAGAAGCTGCAGGACGCGCAAAAGGCTCCCTCGTGCGAACTCAATCGCACGTCCGGAGCCCAGGCCGGATGAACTGCCTCAAAAGAGGCCCACGTACATCTGAGCACGGCGAGATTGCATAGATTGCGTGATGCACGCAAGACGATATGCATACCTCATTCGTATATAACGATATAACGACTTCAGCCCGCCCGGCCTCGCGCTGGAATTGGACTGGGTTGCCTGAGGTCAGCGCCCGGCGGTGGCCTGAATGCAGGCCACGTTCGAGGATGAGGCCTGCAGCACGGCCAGCCTCGCCGATCCGGCACTCGCTTTGCGGGCCACGCCGGCCTCGATCATCATCTCGCCGACATCCGCCCCGTCGATCGATACGGTGGCCAGCGTATCGCCGTCCGGGCCCTTGAGGCGACCGGTGACCGGATCGCCGCGATTGACGGTGATGAAGCCGGTAACCAGCAGGCTTTCCAGTTGCCGCTTTGCCTGTTCCGCAAGCTGGTTCTCAGTCTTGCATCCGGCGTCCTGCGATTCCGGTGCATCGATGTTGGCGATGCGAATGCGTTCGCCGGCCAGCACGAATGTATCGCCATCGATCACCACATAGGCGGGTTCGAGCGAAACGCAGGCGCAGAGCAGGAAGACAAGTGCTTGCATGGCCGGACCGTTACGATGCCTTCAGTTGAAGCCGAAATCTCTATGGCAGATTCTAGGCCGTAATCGTTAAGAAAATTAACCATGGACCCGGCAGCCCGCACCAGAGGCTTGTCTTTTGGATTTGTGCGGTGATGATGGTCCTGGGGGCATGAATACACTGAGGATGGCAAATGCAACGGCTTGCGATCTGTGTAATGCTTGCAGCGGGTGCTGCTATTTCTGGATGCCAGAGCAATTCTTCCGGTCAAGACTTTCAGAGGCCTTGTTCGCCAAGGGCCGAGGAAGCCTCAATGTGCGGATCTCCGGCTAATTCGATACCGGTGATCGGCCCCAAACTCTTCAGCTAGCTCAACCGCTCTAAGCAACGGCGGGATTCGGGGCAGGGCGCTTGCTGCCCGAATCCCGTAATATGCAGCGCTGCCTAGTGAACGTTTCTTGCCGTGCAGATCACCAGATCCTGAACATTCGAGATCACGCCGCGCTTGATCGCCCGCACGTCGAGAAACTCGCTCCAATGACTGCGGATGTAGTCATCGTCATGGGCGGTGAGGCCGTAGGAATCCGTGATGCCGGGGTAATCGGTGGTTTTGCGTGCGCGAAAGCGCTCATATTCCATGTAGATGAACCCGCGCTCCTTCAGGTCCTCGTCTTTAACGTCGATCCAGCCCGGGTCGCCGCGCTTTCGACGGGTTTCCAGAGCTTTGTAGCCGGAGGTTGTGATGAGAGCGAGGCCTCCAGGCTTCAGGATCCTTGCCATCTCTTTCAGCCAGCGGTCCTGGGCATCCTCCGGCATATGGGTCCAGACTGAAACCGAATAGACGGCGTCAAACGTCCGGGCTTCGAAAGGGAGGGGCGGATCATACTCGGTATGAAAGACCTGTATCTCGGGAATTTGCCTTTGCAGATAGGCGGCCCCGATTCGGTTCACGTCGCAGCCATGCGTCGGCCAGTTCTTCTCCGCGTGCATCTTGAGCGCGACGCGGCCTATGCCGCAGCCGAAATCCAGAACCTTTCTCGGTTTCGACCACGGCCAGAACCCGAATTCCGATTTGAGATGGCTTGAGATCACGGGTTCGATGACTTCGGCCTGACGCTTGAACACCTCCCAATTATCGGCACCCACTCTCTGGATTTCCTCCAGCGGAGGAGTTCGATATTTTTTCGACCAGTGAGTGTCCGTCATCCAGTATCTCCGTTTGTCGGTGACATTCGCTTCGAGATCACGCACGGCCTGACGCCAATACGCTCAATCTGCGCCTGTAGCCGGAATCTCAAACACATGAAGCTGAATGATCATGATGAACCACACGCCCCAGCGGCGGAGGAATCACTCCTTCAGGCTATGAGATTTCCCGGTTGATTGGGAAACAACGCGAAATGGCACCCAAGGTTCCACTCGGCGGGAGAGAAGGTCAGGTTTCTTGAATGTTTCCCTGCCGGCGATCGAGTGGCCCGGCTGAGTTTAGATATCGAACGCGGCGCCGTCCGAAGGCAGTTCGATGACGGCCGCCCGGATTTGATTCTCCTGCCAGCCGGCTCTCATCGCGCGAATCACGAGGCGGGTAAAAAGGAGCGCGATCGCATCCTTGCAGGTGACGCCCGAAGCAGGCGACGCGATTTCCGTCTTACGCCTCAGCGCATCCAGGACCTCTTTCGGCACGGATGTCTTGCCGTGATACCAGCGATGAACTGATCGGAAGGTCCAACCAAACTCTCGGGCCACTTTGGATTGCGCGCCATAGCCATAGATCGTCGTGCAAAGGCGACGAAACTCTTCGTGGTCGTCCATCAGACGCACCGCATTTCATACTAGAAGCGCCCCCCGGCAGCGCTTTTAGATCACACTCCGAAAACGACAGCAATACTGCCAGATCACTGCCTGAAGACCTTCAATCGCGGTGCGTGGCGGGAATGGAAACCAGCCATGCACCTCGTCGACGACGAGCGAGCGGACGTGTCACCTAGCCAGGCCATCTCGCATACGGCATCTCCAGGCATTGCCTTGGCGAGACTACGGATTCAAGCGTCAATGAAACAGTTGAGAAAAGTGGCTCCCCGGGCCGGATACATTTCGGTATCCAAAAGGAACCATTGTGGCAATCATGCTACAAGCAACTCCTTGAAAAGAAACATTTCACTTGTCCATTACGTCCATGGTGGTTACAGCTAGCGCATGACCCAATAGCGGGGAAAAAGCGGGGAACGCCACGATGGGGAGCCATACAAAGAATGCCCTGACAGTTAAGGCCATTGCCTCGAGCAAAGCAAATAAGCTCCGCGATGGCGGTGGACTTTGGCTCGTTCGCAAAGGCGCTGGCCGATACTGGATCCTCGATTATCGCTACGGCGGCAAGCGGCACGAAATGGGGCTTGGTCCGCTTCATACCGTTGGCCTCGCGGAAGCCCGCCAGAAAGCTGAAGATGCTCGGGTGCTACTTCGACAAGGCATTGACCCCGTCGAACACAGGCGGGGCGCTGGCGCCATCGAGGCGGCCAAGGCAACCGCTGCGGTAAAGACGTTCGGGGACTATGCCGACGCCTACATCGACGCTGCCGTCAAGGCGAGCCGTTGGCGTGGCGCTAAGACCGAAGCGGGGTGGCGAAACACATTGACCAAACATGCCGCCGCGATACGAAGCAAGGCGATTACCGATATTGACGTTCAGGATGTCCTTTCTGTGCTGCGACCGCTTTGGGGCGAAAAACAGGAGACGGCAGAAAAGCTTCGAGAGCGCCTTGAACGAGTTTTGGACTCAGCGCGCGTCGAAGGATTGCGAGCGGGAGAGAATCCAGCCGCCTGGAAAGGCAACTTGGAACACGTGCTGCACAAGCCCGACGATCTGACGAACACAGCGAACCATCCGGCGCTGCCCTATAGCCAGATGCCAATCTTCATGAAGAAACTTGCTGCAATCGAAGGCACGGGCGCAAGGGCACTTGAATTCACCATCTTCACAGCCGCCCGCAGTGGCGAGGTGCGTGGCACCACTTGGTCAGAAATCGACTTTGAACGGAAACTGTGGACCGTCCCCGCGAAACGCATGAAAGAGGGCAGGGAGCACCGTGTTCCGCTGTCAGACGCTGCAATAAAGCTCCTTCGGGCCGTGCCGCGCTTCGAGGGCATCAATCTAGTCTTTCCGGCTGTGCGAGGCGGAGAGCTTAGTGACATGACACTCTCGGCGGCGATCAAGCGTATGCAGGCTGCCGAGTTAAAAGCCGGCCGCGTTGGTTGGGTTGATCCAAAACAACTTGATGCAGTTGGAAAGCCGAGGGTGGCCACGCCACATGGCTTCCGTTCGGCTTTTAAGGATTGGGCGACCGAGGCTACTGATTATCCGAGTGAATTGGCTGAGGCGGCCTTGGCGCACGCGGTCGGCGATGCCGTCGAGCGCGCTTATCGGCGTGGAGATGCTTTGGACAAGCGTCGAGTACTGATGTCGGCCTGGGCGGACTATTGTGCCAGTTTGCCGAAGGCGTAGGTCCACGATAAATAAAATGGACGCACATGTTGAGAAAATTGATTCTAAAACCCTATATAGTTTTTGACTAGCAGGTTTTCGCTAACGTTGGTCGGACGCTTTCCCGACCCGCAGTGTCCCCGTGGACTGCGACGGCAACCCGGCTGCCTTGGCCAAAAATCCCCGTTTTTATTCAACGCCACAACTACGCGCCCGGATTCCGTTCGGTCGCGAGGAGGATTTCGTATGCATGCCAACGACAACGCCGTTCTCGTTTCACTCAACGACGCGGCTAGAATGACCAGCTTGTCGCGCACTTTTATCAATCGCCTACGGTCGTCCGGTCAATTCCCGCTCGCCGTCCCGCTGGGTGAGCGGCGGGTGGCCTTCGTCAAGGCCGAGGTAATGGAATTCATCAACGCACGCATTGCGGCCCGCGCCGCCTAAATCTTTTCCAAATCTACCAAGTAACCCGCCATGAGCGGGAAGGGAGAAGCCATGTCTACGATTACGCTCGATGACGGCGACGTCTTGAACACCGCGCATGTGGTGAAATTGACCAAGCTCAGAAACGGCGAATACAAATTCCTCATGACCGATGGCAGCATCGCCACCGGCCGAACCAACGAGCCTGAATCTAAAATCTGGCCGATCGTGCCGGCGGCAGCCGGATATCGAGGCATTGTCACCGACGTAATCGGTGGCGTTCGCTTTTTCGAAGAGCGGGCGGTGGTCGGTTGGCGGGTTTGCCCTGGGGGCAACTATGCGATCTTGGAAGGCCGGAGCACTGACGAGGGCTACGCAGCGATTCAGCAACCGTGCGGCGCTGTCATCGATTGCGACGGAAACCGCTTCGCGAATCTCGATGAATTCGAAGCGACGGTGGCGGAAGAAGACATGGAGGCTGCCGCCTGATGGAACCTGCAATCAGGCACTTCAGAGCGGCGGGCGAGAGCCCGTCGCCCAAGGGATTTCAACGCATCGCGACGTTTGACCTTGAGCTCGGCTCGGCCATCACGCTGCACGGCTTGCGCCTCGTGAAGACGCCATCTGGGCGGTTGGAGATATACCCACCAGATCGGCAGGACGGTCGACGTTGCGCATCACTGGCGCCGGCTTTTCGTGACCAGATTTCCCAACTTGCCGCACATCATATGGAGTCGACCGTTGGCGCCGCTACCGAAATCTCAGCTTGAAGAGTCCGCCTACGCGCCTGGCGATCGGGTCGTGCATGATAAGTATGATGTCGGCGCTGTGACCGCGGTTGATGGTGAACGTGTCACTGTGTCGTTCGATGCTGGCGGCGATCGCACAATCCTCGCTGGTTATCTCCGCCCTAGTCCTCCCAGGGCCGATAACGACAACGAAAAGCCAGAGAACACATTCCCTGTTATCAACCCGGCGGACTGGGAGGGAGTACCGGTTCCACCGCGGCATGAGTTCATTCCCGGCCTAGTCCCGATGAGACAAGTGACGATTCTCAACGGTGACGGCGGTACGGGTAAATCGCTGCTTGCCCTTCAGATCGGCGCAGCATCCGCAATGTCCGTGGGAACGCTTGGCCTAGAGCCTCTCGCGGGAAACGTACTTTATCTCGGAGCAGAGGATGACCAAGACGAATTCCAACGGCGACTGGCTGATATTGTTGCGATGCACGGTATGTGCATGGCGGACCTTAGGTGTTTTCGGCTCCTTCCGATGGCCGACATGGACGCTCTTCTTTCGGTTCCGTCAAAGTCCGGCGTCATGGAGCCCACATCCTTGTGGCGGGGAGTTGAGGCTTATGCACGCGAGTTCCTGCCCACCTTAATAGTGCTCGACACTGCCGCTGACTTGTTCGGGGGAGACGAAATCAAACGCAGCCAGGTTCGACAATTCATTGCGATGCTCCGTAAGCTGGCGATGGAGATCGATTGCGCTATCCTATTGCTGTCGCATCCGTCCGTGTCCGGCATGCAGTCGGGAACGGGGTCGTCAGGCAGCACAGCCTGGAACAACTCGGCTCGATCCAGGCTCTATTTGACACGACCTGAAGGTGCAGATGCGGATCCAGACGCGCGCATTCTAACAAATAAGAAGAACAACTACGGCAAGGTCGGCGGCGAAATCCGTCTGCGGTGGCAGGATGGAGCCTTTGTGCTCGATGACGGCAAACCATCGATTGCATCCGGCCTGTTGAACCGGAGAGCTGACGAGGCTTTCCGAGATTTGTTGTCGGCAATCAATAGATCTGGCCAGCGCGTCGCCTCAACAAGGGGGGTCAATTACGCACCGGCCGTAATGGCAGAACGTCCCGATTCGGGCGGAATACCCAAAAAGCAGTTCGAGACCGCAATGCAGCGATTGCTTGCCTCGGGCATCGTCAAAGTTGTTTGGGAGGGGCCGCCGTCGAAACAGCGACAGCGTCTACTTGTCTCGGCCGAAGACTTTGGGCCGCAGGAGAACTGATGTTCCACCCCCCTACCACCCCTGTTCCACCCCCCTACCACCCCCCTGTTCTTCCACCCCCCTTATACCCCCCACAGGGTGGAACACCCTGGAAGTGGCTGGAAGCCCTTCCGGTGTCCGCCCCCTGCAAAGTCTCAAAGGATTTCTGATGCCACCCCTTAGAACTCATCGCCAACAGGGAGCGCCCGCCTGGCGCGGCCCGGCTCCAGCAATGACCAAGGACTTTCATCTGCCGTCGGATGGCGTCACAGGATTGGACCGTTTTAACGCCGCCGCTTCTGGGATCTATGCACCTACACCACGGCCGTATGTCGCCGCGAATGACAATTGCCCGCTGGAGGAAAAAGATGCAGCCTGACCACGAAACGAAATACCGCTCCTTCCTCGATGGTCTCTCCGCATATCTTGAGCGCAAATCGGCACCGTCGAAACCGCGTCGCAATCAGAAGGCCAAGCAGTTTGAGCCACTGCGGGCTTGGCGCGATCAAACAGAAGAAGAGCCGTTGAACTCAAACTGGTCGCTGGTCGCAGCCAATGACAATTCAAAGCCGGAAGGCGCCGATGAGGAGGAACGCGACTATGACGCCGAGATGGCCCGCGAGATCGTGCCATCGGTCGGGCAGATCATGAAGGCAGCGAATTCTGATGATGTCGAACGCAACGCTACTTGCCAAATAATCAGGATGGGAACGCTTCGCTTTTCAGATGGCAGTCAAACTGAAAAAGCCTTTAAGCGAAAGGACGGCAAGATCGTGGAGTTCTCCGCCGCAATGCCGACAGGCGCGATGCTCGGAACTCGAGAGCGTCAGCGCAAGGAAAAAGGCGGAGGTTCGTCCGTCTCTGGCGCCAGCAACTCGTCTTTCGCGGAAATGTTGAATGCCGTGCCCGCCCGGAATGTAAAGGCAAGGCTATCAAAAGGTGGCAAGTCTTACAGGCGCACCGAAGCTGCCAAGATGCTGGCCCAGGCTTACGGCAACACGCCCGTACTGCCCAAAATTACGAAATGTCCGACCGGTCTCCCATACGCCCCGGCTCGTGTTGCCGACCTCTTTCTCGGCATGAAGAAAGGTAGGTGTGCCGCCGGCGGTGCACCATCGTGGCAGGATGACTGCTCAGGGCTCGCAAGCCGCGAGGAATGGCGCAACGTCAGATCTGAGATGCTGGAGGCCGACGTACAGGTTATCGATGCCGCAATGAAGGCAAAGAACCTTGGCGATATCGGACGCGCCATGGGGCATTCGGGTGCCTATGCCGAAAAGGCCGGTAAGCGCCTATTGCGTGTGGCCAACGACAATCTTGCCGCAGTGATAAAAAAGATTGCCGCATAGGGTCGGATTTCTCCCGCCAAGCACCCTTATAAACTGACAGGGGTAGAAACCCCAAAGAGCCGCCTCGGGCGGCTCTTCCAGTTTGCGACCACGGTCGCCCCGGCTCCGATCATGACGAGGGCTGGGTAACTACTCCACCGCAGCGCGCGAGATCGCGAAGCGGTGTGGCCCCGCTCCTGCAGGTCGCAAGGGACTAGCAGTTGAGCGGGGCGGTCTCGATATCATTCACAGACTACTGCCGTGTCCTTCTATTGAAGTCGTCGACGGCTGTACCGTAAGCAGACGCCGCGTTTTCATTGTCGCTTCGCGCCTGATCGACAGCTTCTTGGGCCTCATTGTTGTTACAAGAGATGAAATCCTCGACTTCTGATCGATAAGTTTCCATTTCGCGCTTGCAACTGTCGAAATCCCACTCATCATCGAACGATCCATATCGAGATGCACAGGATGGAGCCGAGGGTTCAGAGCAAAATGCGAACGCCGACGGTGGCTGCAAAAAAACAGCAAGTGCTAACGCTATCGTGACGCCGCAACGCATCGCTCCCCCCTTAAGCCCAACCGCAAAAGATCAGAAATGCCTCAGGCTCACAAGGCGCCATTTCGGAATGCGGGGAAGCCCAGACTTGCTGCGTCGTGGCAGCCGTGCGCGCTATCGACGTGCCATAGTCGCCGCAAGTGACGTCCATGCCCCCAAGTTCTTTGCGCCCTGCTGCTGAGCAAAATCGTACCGAATGGTTCCACGCGAGAGTGGCGTCACATAGTCGACCTGCGGCATGGGCAAATAATGCGGCAAAGACACCGCGTGTAAGTAATTGCCGTAACGAACCCAGCCACTCTGCGTGAACTCGAACAGCCTAAATGTTCCGTCGTGCATCTTGCCGACGGCCATATAGTCGAGCGGGTTTGGGCCGCGAATGTCAGGACAAAGATCCCGATGGTGACGTACTCCGTTGAGGTCAACCGCCAGAAGTCCTTTGTTCTCTATAACGCTTCTTCCTATTTCATATCGAACCCAGGGTCTTTCCCAAGTATTTCTTCCTATCAGGACGCAGACAACAGAGGAGTGCTTAATTCCTTCTCTGATAAGTTGCTTTAAGCTCTCAGGATTGGCTCGCTTTGAACTCTCCCAGAGGCTGCGATCATAAAACGCTTGACTTTCAATGCTTGTGCCGTCCTGGAATTCACGAATATTGCGGACATTGTTGACCCTGATGATGTCGTCATAGTGAAACGAAAAGAATACTTTTCTTGGTGTGCGGACGGACTTCAACAGTGCTGGCGGCATTGCTGCCATGCTTCCAAGAAGGCCCAGAAGGCTTGACGGCTGAGGCGAAGACGCTGGACCAAACAATGAAGCCAAGCTGGGAGGCGTCGGCTTGCTGGGATTCGCGATTGATCTCAGAATGGCCAGGCGAAGTATTTCCGCTTGATCCAGCGAGGATTTGTACTCAGACATTATCAAACTTCCACAAAGCAGGGCCACAACGCCATGCACAACAGAACAATGATTATTCCCAAATACGGAAGAAGCAGCGTTATCGACAGGGACAGCTTCCAAGGTGAATCCACCTTTTGAGCGAAATTGCGCCATGCCATGGTAAAGGGTTCTATCTCTTCTTTACCCTTTCGAACCTCGTCATAGATGTATCGATATGCCTTCTCTATGTGGAGATAGTGTGCCGAGAGGTACCAGAAGATGGCGAGGAGAACCATGCCGGCTAAGGCTGTAACGAGCTTGATGCTCCCCGTCGGTTGCGCCAGCGCAATAATCGCAGCAGTTATAGTGATAGCTAGGTTCTTCAATGTCTGGATGTCGGAAGCCATCCGCCCGACGACGCCCTGAATCATCTGTAGATGTGCAATTTTCTCTTCGTTCATTTTGATTTCCGAATCGCAACGATGAAGCATACAAGATTTCGTTGAACGAAACGAGAACCTGTGTAGTGGAAATTCTCTCGTCAACAAACAAATACTTGTGAACCCTTTCCAATTTGAAGGATACATGGTTCGAAGCCACAAGCGCTCCCATACCCGCAGCCAAGAAGCCCAAGCCTACCGGCGCTGGTACGGCCTGAAGGTCTGGAAGGACGCTCGCCAAACGCAACTGGCCCTACAGCCGCTATGCGAACGCTGCCTGCAATCGGACACGGTCACCGAGGCAACGGTCGTGAATCACCGCCAGCCGCACAAAGGTGAATGGTCCCTGTTTATTGATCCCGATAACCGCGAAAGCATATGTGCTCCGCATCACGACGCGCTAGTCCAGCGCGAGGAGGCGCGGGGCTACTCAATCGGGTCGGACATCAACGGCAGGCCGGTTGATCTGAAACATCCATGGAACGTCTAGCATAGTAAAAAACAGTGCATCGCGGGCCCCTTCAGGCTCGACTCCGACCAAAATAGCGGATTGAATACGCTAGGGTTGGGGAGAGAAAATGGCGCGTAAGCTCAAAATTTCTGCGGGCAAGCTTAATATTCGGCTTCATCCACATTCGCGTGAAAGGTATTCGGCGTTTCTTAGGAAAATCTATGACCTGAGGGCGATTGGCCATGTGCATGGCGATCGTTATGGCATGATTAGTCAGCTTGACTCGCGCCAAGAGCAACAAGGATTCATTTCCGGGATTATAACGACGTTCTTGAAAATCGATACCGAAGGAACCTGGTTCAATACCTCTGAAATGAAGGAGGCAACAGATGACCAAGTATCGAAAATCAGTATCCCCGCAAACCTGAACCCAAATGCCGCAACATTCTATTTTGAATTTGATCTTGCCAAACACCAGCTGGCATTTCAGGACTATTCCAATGGTAAGTGGCTTACGCCTGGTTCGGCGCTAAAATTCTTCAGCAGCTTATCCCGCGATATGGCTGTAATGGCGAGCTTTGGTGAGGCCAAAATCTCAATTGTTCAGCACGCTGAAGGACTTGAGCGATTGTTTTCGCTCAAAAAGATAAGTGAGATCAAGATCACTCTTCTAAAACCTAATCCGGATATTTTTTCGGATGACTTCGATGAACAAATTGAAGCGCACCTGGAAGTCACGCATAGCAGATCCATCACGCTGACCTACGAGGCCGACATCGGTTCTTCTATCCAGCCAACCCCCGAAATCCGTCAAGTGAGTGCTGTTGCGCTTGAAAACGGCAAGGTGGAAGTTAAGGGCCGCGACGATACCGGCGCAGTGCGGAAATCGACTGAGGATTTTCCTGATATCGTTCAGGCGAGATATGATCCCGAAGTCACTTCGGAACGGAGTGCCTTCTTTGCCTTGCTCCGAGGCATCATTCCAAACGGGTAGGCAGAATGTTTGCACAAGTGCGCCCATTTTTGAAATGGCTTGGCAAATATTTCAAAGCTTACGGTGGGTGGCGCGCTGTTCTTTTGTCACCGTTGTTCCAGTTGGCAACCTTGATAACGGCGCTAAATTATTCCGTTTGGCTCGAGGCAAAATGGATTCCTCTCGCGGAATCAATCATCCCAAGTTTGCTGGGCTTTTCGCTGGGAACGTATGCCATCTTGTTTAGCCTAATTAACGTACGTTTGAAAGGCGCCCTGCAAGGTAGTAAGAATTTGAGTGGCGTAACCCGCCTAGAGGAAGTCAACGCAACCTTTTTTCATTTTATATTCGTCCAGGTGTGTGCGTTGATTTGTGCATTTCTATTCAGCGGCTCCTGGGCCTTTGATTTTTTCCAAGCAATTTCACCGTACTACCCACAAGCCCAAACAATGTTTTTGTATGTCCGCGCGGCGGGTTCGTTCTTGGGATATCTTCTGCTAATCTATTCGTTTCTTCTAATAGTAGGCGCGTCAATGGTTGTTTATAGATTGGCGCTTATTCGCGACCCTGCTGATGGACCTGCAGCATCCTCAAATGAAAACAATCCAGCCGACAGGCGTCAAGGGCGTTAGCTTGGGAGGGGTGGGTCGAATGCCCACAACCTTTCGACCGCGCACCCGTGTCGCCCCTGCGTTTGCACTGCAATGAAATTTGAGATGGGGGGATGATCATGTCAAACGAGCAAATCATCGCCCCTGACTGGACTTCGATCTTCCCGGAAAGCACTGATGTTGCTGAGGCTGGGGATCAATGGCGTGCGGTCATGGCTGATCTTCAAGCGGCCGGAACACTGGCAGATGCGAACGCTCACACGGTTATCCGGCTCGTGGAATTTCGAGTGCAGTATCGGAAGGCAGCACGGCATGTAGCGGCATACGGCGCCATACTCTCAAACAAACGCGCCAAAGTCGGGCAATGGAACCCCTACTGGTCGGCTATGCAGCAGGCAGATGCCCGCATCGTGGTCCTCGAATCCAAACTTGGATTGGACCCAGTAAGCCGCGGAAAGACAACTAAGGTGCAGCGTGGCAAAACCAAAACCCGCGCGGCGGACGCCTACCTCAAGGCAGCAGACTGACCCAGTTACGGATTACGCGACCAACGTTGTTGGGGGAAAGATCATTGCTGGCGAGCACCATATCGCCGCTGCAGAACGTCATCTTCGGGATTTGAAGGACGGTCAGGCAAGGGGGCTTCACTGGAGGCCAGAGTTCGCAGATCGCGCAATCGGCTTTCCACCGGCAGTTCTCTCCATCACGGCCGGCACTGCGGAAGGCAAGCCGTTCAACTTGCTACCATGGCAGGTTTTCTGCACGGGCAGCTTGTTCGGCTGGCGAAAAGATAGCGGCCGAATGCGTTTCCGGTCGGCTTGGGTTGAGACGGGCAAGGGCCAGGCTAAGTCGCCATGGATGGCCGCCACCGGCCTATACATGGGAGGCTTCTACGGCGTAAAACGCGCCGAGGTTTACTCCATCGGTCAGGATCGTGCGACAGCGAACGTCCTATTTAAGGACGCCGTTGCGATGTGCCGGGCTCCAATCCCTGGCGGCGAGGAAGATGCTGAAGATACCCTAGTCTCTCGTGGCGATGTGGTCATCCGTGGTGAAGGCGACAACGCGTGGAAAATTGAATTCCCGGAAGTCGGGAGCAAGTTCCAGTCCCTGGCCAACGGACAGGCGATCAGCGGTCCGCGTCCCATTATGGTTGCAGCCGACGAGATCCACGAGTTCCGCGACAACTCATCGATCGAGACGTGGAAGCGCGCCATTGCGAAGATGCCTGGTGATGCTTTGATGCTGCTCGGCACCAACACTCCTGCATCAACGCAGATTGTCGGGACGGAGTATTCGGAATTCTATCAGAAGGTCGTGCTCGGCGAGATCGACGACGATGAGGCATTTGCATTCATCGCGCGGGTCGACAAGGCGGACCGTGAAATCGTCTTCGACAATGAGCAGGTCTGGCAGAAATCCCTGCCAGCCCTTGGCGTGACATTTCCGATCGAGAACATCCGTGGCGAGGTCAATACAGCGCGCGTGCTGCTATCAACCGCATTTTCGGTGAAGCGCCTATACTTCGGAATTCCAATCGGCGCCGCTGATTTCTGGATTGCGGAAGAAGCTTGGTCTGCCGTTCAGGGCAAAGTGGACGTCATTAAAATGAAGGGCCGACGTTGCTGGCTCTCGCTGGACTTATCAGACAAAAACGACCTTACAGCGTTAACGGCCATCTGGCGGGATGAAGCTGGACACCTTTACGCCAAGACGTACTACTGGACCACGCAGAGCGGGTTGAAGGAACGCGCACTCGCCGACAACGCCAAATATGTCGAGTGGGCGGCTGATCCATTGGTGGACTTCACTGCCGTATCTGGCGCCGTAATCGACAAGACCTTCGTGGCCGAACAAGTCAAAAAACTCTGTGCCGAGCATGAGGTTGAATTCCTCGCGTTTGACAGCGCCGGGATGGCCGACTTCATTTCAGCATGCGAGCAGATTGGATTTCCCGTGTGGAAATTCGAAGGCAACGACAAGCCAGAAGGTACGGGCCTGAAGCTGGTCGCCCACGGGCAGGGCAAACGCATCGTGTTCGAGGATAGGGCGCTCTGCATGCCCAGATCCGTTGAGAAGCTGGAGGATCGTATTCTAGCGAAGACAATCACCATCGACGCGTCGCCGGTCAGTTATATGTGCGCTGGCAATGCATTCTTGGATGCGGATGGCCAGGGCAACAGAGCCTTCGACAAGAAGCGATCCCGTGGTCGAATTGATGGAATGGTCACGATCGCAATGGCGACAGGCGCAGCGGAATATGAATTCGACGCCGTACAGGCAACATCCCCTTGGGATGATCCTGAATTCTCATTGGCAGCATAATTGGAGGCCCATTCATGTGGCCATTTCGCCGCCAAGAGCGGTCAGAGTTCGTGGCTAACGCAACGGAATCGCGGAATACTATCGAAAATCCAACCGTACCGGTGAGCGCCGAGAATTTCTTGGCATTCTTCGGCGTACAGTCGGCAAATCTACCTAACGTCACAATCGATCGGGCGTTGACAGTGCCTGCGGTCTGGGCGGCCGTCGCATTCCTGTCGCGCACGCTAGCAGCACTCCCGCTCCACGCGTACCGCACGACAAAAGACGGACCGCAGAAGATTAGCGGTAAGCTCGAATCCGTTGTCCACGATGCGCCAAATGATGGCCAGGACAGTTTTAAGTTCCGGCAATATTTCTGGCAGCAGGTCTTTACCGGCGGCCGTGGCTTGGCTTGGATTGAGCGCACTCCCCAAGGCATCGAAGCCTTGTGGCCCATGGACCCGACAAAGACTGTCGTGAAGCGACACGGCGGCAAAGTCGTCTACCAGTTCGAGAACAAGGAATATCCTGCGGCAGACGTTATCGACGTCCCATTTATGCTGAAAGCGGACGGACTGAAACACTACGGCCCGATCGCCATGTCGGCGAAAGCGATCCAACTTGCTCTGGCGATGAACGATTATGGGTCGAACTTCTTTGCCGGTGGCGGTGTTCCGCCTCTTGCTCTTGAAGGCCCGCTCCCTGCAGGCGCGGATGCGGTTAAGCGGGCACAAGCAGACATCAAACGTGCCGTAGACGGCGCAAAGAATGCCAACGAGCCGATCTTCCCGATTCCGGCTGGATACAAACTAAACGCTGTCGGTCTGGACCCTGCGAAGGGCCAGATGATTGAGGCGCGCCGGTTCCAAGTTGAAGAGATTGCGCGCGGTTATCAGCTACCGCCGATATTCCTGCAAGACCTCTCGAGGGCAACCTTTACGAATGCAGAGCAGCAGGACTTACACCTAGTGAAGCATCTGATCGGCCAATGGGCTGAGGCGCTTGAAGGCGAGTTGAATCTGAAACTGTTCGGCCGCGGAAACTCCAGTCGCTATGTCGAGCACAATCTGGATGGTCTGTTGCGCGGTGACTTCAAGACCCGAATGGATGGTCTGGCGCGCGGTATTCAAACCGCGATCATCACGCCCAATGAGGCGAGGGCATTGGAAAACAGACCGGCCCATAAGGATGGCAACGATCTGCTGATTCAGGGCGCGACGGTACCGCTGGGCAAACAACCGACGTCGACAGATATCGTGCCAGCCAATGATAACATCGAACCAGACGAGAAGGCAGCGGCCGCATGATCGACATAGAGAAACGCGGCGGCTGCCTTGGCGTTGAGACGCGCGACGCTGACGGTAAGCGCACACTGATCGGTTACGCAGCCGTTTGGAATAGTGACACCACGATTGGCGACTATTTCGTTGAGCGCATTGCGCCAGGCGCATTTAGCAAGGCTATCGGCGGCGACATTCTGGCGCTTTACGACCATGATATGGGTCGGGTGCTCGGCCGTACGAAATCAAAAACGTTGCGTCTGTCGGAGGACTATCACGGCCTCAGAGTTGAGATTGATGTTCCCGATACGTCGGACGGTAACGACCTGTGGACGCTCGTTGCTCGCGGAGATGTCGCTGGAATGAGTTTTGCTTTCCGAGCCACTAAGCAGGAGTGGAACGACACTGGCGACATTCCGCATAGGACGGTCATCGAGGCCGAACTGTACGAGGTGACCGCTACAGCCAACCCTGCCTATCCTGACACTTCGCTGGCCGCGCGTTCCCTAGAGTCTGCTCGTGCAGAACTCGATGCCGTCCGCGATGGAGCTAAGCGCAAGGAAGAGAATGCTGCGGCCGCACGACGGCGCATAGCCGAGCGGGCGGCGCAGCAAGAACAGAGAATTCGGGGCATCCGGCAGGACGCTTCGTAGTCACCCGGCCTAGCCGGAGGGCACGGACGAACAGTCCTGCCATTTCATCACATGCGGCTCGCTTCGGCGGGCCTTTTTTATTCCCGAAAGGTAGATTTATGTCTCTCAAAGAATTGAACGAAAAGCGCGGCGTTCTCGTCACGCAGGCTCGAGAAGCGCTTGCCGAAATCAAGAAGAATACCGACGAAACCCGTGCCGCTGAGCTTGATGCACGTCACGACGCAATCATGGCTGACTTCGACAAGATCGAGAAAACCATTGAACGTGAACAGTGCATGGCTGCAGCTGAAGCCCGCATTAACGCTGCTGCCGAAGAAGAGCGCAAGCGACAGCGCCCGAACTCCGGAGATTCAGAGCAGCGTGGCCAGGACGAAGGCGAAAAGAAGGAGTACCGCGAGGTATTCTACAAGTTCCTCGCTGGTGGCGCTTCGCTGGACGAGCTCGACGCTGAAGAGCGTACGATTCTGAAGGCCGGTGTGCAGTCCGCAAAGGAATTCCGCGCCCAGAACACCGGAACCGCCTCTGCCGGCGGCTATACCGTGCCGGTCGAACTCGCAGACTTCATCATCCGTTCGATGAAGGACTGGGGTCCGATGTACAATGAAGACATTGCCACGGTCATTACGACCTCGGGCGGTAATGTCATCAACATCCCGACCATCGACGACACGTCCAAGACCGGCGCCAAGCATACTGAAGGCGCTGCGATTGCGGATGATGGTTCGCAGGACGCTGTCTTCGGTAACAAGGAACTGGCCGCCTACGTCTACGACACCGAGTTCGTGAAGTTCTCGATGGAACTGGCCGCTGACTCGATCTTCAATATGGAGTCGCTTCTCGGCAGCCTGCTCGGCGAACGTCTTGGCCGTATCGCGAACCGCGAGTTGACGATCGGTGATGGCACTGGCGACCCGAATGGTGTCGTGACCGCGTCCTCGCTCGGCAAGACCGCAGCCGCATCCGCAGCACTGACCACGGATGAGCTCATCGACCTGCTGCACTCGGTCAACGCGGCTTACCGTCGTTCGCCGAAGACCCGTTGGCAGTTCGCTGACCTAACGCTCGCTGCCATCCGCAAGCTGAAGGACGCTGAAGGCCGCTACATCTGGTCGGCCGGCGACATCCAGAAGGGCGAGCCTGGCACGCTGCTTGGTTTCCGCTACGAGATCAACGACGACGTTCCGCTCATCGCCGCGTCTGCGAAGCCGGTGATCTTCGGTGACTTTTCGAAGTATTTCGTCCGCAAGGTCGGCTCGCCGGTCATCGGCGTCCTTCGCGAGCGCTTCTGGCCGGATCTCGGCATCGCTGGCTTGATCCGATTCGACGGTGAGCTCGGCGATACCGCTGCAGTCAAGCACCTCATAATGGCTGCTGCCTAATCTTGGATGGCGGGCTTCGGCCCGCCTCCTTCCAAGGAGAGACCATGAAAATCAAGATGTTGATCGGCCTATCTGGCAATGAATATTCGCTCGCGCCCGGCGACGAGCGCGACTTTCCGCAGGGTGAGGCAATCCGGTTAATCCAAGCCGGGTACGCGATCCTTGCCGCTGACGTAACGATCGAGCGCGCTGTTTCGACGCCCGTCATCGAAAAGCGAAAGAAGGGCAAACCCGATGTGGTATCCACCGAAGGTGACGACAGCGCCGTCGGCGGAGCCGATATCGCTGGCCGAGGCGAAGCGGCATCTTAACCTCTTCCATGACGACGACGATGTGCTGATTGGTGGCATCATTGCCGCTGCACGCGACCACGTCGAGAAATACTGCGGCGCGCGTTTTGCGTCTCAGGTTATCGAGGCTAAGGCGACATGCTGGGTCGACATGGCGCGCTTGCCGGTCACACCAGTGACCGACGCTGACATCGAGTATGTCGATACGGCCGGTGTTGTGACGGCGTTGCCAGACACGGTTTTCGAGTTACGTGGCGACGGCCTCGTTCTGAAGTACGGCCAGTCTTGGCCGGCTACACAGCCCGGTTCGCTCATTACCCTTACGGCCGTTGCTGGATTCACCAATTGCCCACCCGCCGTGAAACACGCAATGCTTTTACGCATCGAGGATCTCTACGAGAACCGCGGCAGTGTCGATGATGCTGACTGGTCGGCTTTCGATAGCCTTCTCTCGAACTATAGGTTTTACACCTAATGCCTTGGCTCCGCTTTACGGCCGACTACGACTTTCGACTTCCCGGAAGCACGATTGCCTACAAGGCCGGTTGGATGGGCAATGTCACGCGCGCGGCGGCTGATGCCGCCGTTGCTGCGGGCAAGGCCGTGCGGTTGAAGACACCACGTAAAGGTGAGAAGCCGGAGGTTGCCGATGAGAAAACGTAGCGGCGCCGGCTCACTGTCAGAGCGCATTGTCTTTCAGGTTCGCGGCGAAGTGGACGACGGCTACGGCAATCCGATAACCGGGCCGTTCGCGGATCAGTTCACCGAGCCGGCACGCCTTGCACCTCGGCTGGGCAGTGAGCCCGTCATTGCCGCCCGCCTAACCGGCGTACAGCCGTTTCTCTTGACCGTTCGCAGTTCCATCCGCACGCGAGAAATCACTCCTGCGTGGCGGGCCGTCAATAGCCGAACGGGCGTGACTTACAACATCAAGGCGATCGTGAATATCGACGAGCGCAATGCCTATTTGGAACTTCTCGTCGTAGCGGGTGAAAGTTCGTAATGGCTTTCAAAACAAAAGTCCTTGGCCGCGAAGCCCTTATGCGAAAGCTTGAGCGTATCACGCCCGGTGTCACCGAGGCGGCGGCAGAGGCCAAGCTTGAGGTTGCTCAGGAAGCTGCGAAACGAATTGCCGCGGTCGCCCCAGTTGGTGTTTCTGGTGACTACAAAGCCAGCATTAAGGGCGCCCGGCAGGCTGACAATCCAGGCATCACGCCGGTAGGCGGCCAGCAATCGAAAGATCCCGACGCGACGGCCGTTTACGCTGACTACATCTGGCGTTTTTTGGAGTTCGGAACTGCTCCGCATATCAATGGCGGCCTGTTTCCGGGAACAGCGCATCCGGGGACGATACGGCAACCGCATGTTTTCCCGACGTGGAAGTCCTACCGCAAGAACGCCAAAGCCAAAATCAGCCGGGCCATCAGCAAGGCCGTCAAAACCTCGTTGGGTAAATGAATGGCCGCACCGACACACGAGCTGATTGGCGTGGCCACGGCAAGGCTGCGAACTTACGCGCCTTTGACGGCGTTGATGGGCGCCAACAAAGTCTTTTACAGACCGTCGGCGACCATGGTTGCCCCATACGTTGTGCTCGACGATGCGTATTCCACGCGTGATGACGCATCGTGCATTTCCGGCCTATCCGTAACGTTGAACATCCACGTCTGGACCGACGATAGTCATCCGCTTTCGAACGGGGGCGGCGCACTGCAGGACGCTAGGGCGATAGGATTCGAAGTAGTGAACGCGTTGCACAACTATCCTCTCGCCTTGCCAACTAAGCGGCTAGTCACGCTCGAGCACCGCGGCGAGCGGGTGTTTTACGATCCCGACGGAACCACCGGTCACGGCATCGTTGAGTTCTCTGCGATCATTGAATCGTAGATCAAAGCCAAAATCCCCCAACATATAGGCCGCCATCGCGCGGCCTTTTCTTTGAAAGGAAGGTCGCATGGCGATCACTCCCGGCCAGCAGACTGGCCGTCTTTTGCTCATCCAGATCGGCGATGGTGCCGAGCCGGAAGTGTTCTCGAACCTTTGCGGCATTCAGACGCGAAGCTTCAACATGTCGGCCAACGACGTCGACACCACGATTCCGGACTGCGTGACTCCCGCTAATACGCCGCAGAAAACTGGTACTCCAGGCATCAAGAACCGCACCTTCTCAGGATCTGGCAAGTATGTGGCGGGCGCGAGTTCGACGGCCTTTATTCAGCACGTTACCGACGCGACGGTCTTCAATGCGAAGGTTATTGTCCCCGGCTTGGGTACGTTTACCGGCGCTTGGTACGTGACCGACTTTACCTTCAATGGTGAGCAGGAAGGCACGATGGGCTTTGATGCCACCTTCGTTGCGGCCGGCGTTCTTACTTTCGCAGCTGAGGTATAATCATGGCACATGAGGTTAATGGCGCACGAGGAGAAGTCGCACTGAAGATTGGCGACGTTGACCTTGTGATTGCTGCGACTATGGCCGGGTTGTCCGCTGTGTCGACCAGGCTGGAATGTAAGTCGATGGCCGACCTGTTTCAGCGGCTATCGGGTGTTGAGCCTGCAGCTACTGCCGCAGCCGTCGAACTTTTGGCCATCAAGGGTGACGGCAAGAAGGCGGCATCGAAGCTGAAGCTTAAGCACTTCAAGGAGTGCGCCGAAGCGATCAACTCGGCGTTGGCGCATCAGTTCGAGGATGACGAGGGAAACGGGGACGCCGCGAAGGCAGAGGCGGCGTAACCAAGCCTTTCCCTTGGCGAGAGTGGATGAGGAGCGCGTTTGGCGCTCTTCAATGGTCGCCAGAAACATTCTGGCGCGCCACCCTCACTGAGTACATGTCGGCCATTGACGGTTACAACAAGGTCAACGGGCGCGAGGAAAAAACCGAAGGCCCGAGCGACGATCAACTTGATGAACTGGTGCGGCGGTATGGCGGTTAGTCGACGCCGATTGCGTTGATTTGCGCGGCGAGCCACGGAAACTGGTCGCGGCAACCTCTGAGGCGAAGACTGAGTAGCGCGCCAGATTCTAAGCCTGTCGCGTCACGTCCTGCCTTTCGCCCCTCACCATCTGCAATCATTCCGTTGCATCCAGCGACCGCTTCCCGCTCTGCAATGCCGGCCGCGCGGTCGCTTTCTTTCTTCCAATTGTAGGCAACCGTTCCCGTTACTGCGGTCGCCGAACGAATGATGGCCGCGCAGGCCGTCCCGATAAGCCATTTCATCATGCCACCCCCAAGCCCTCGACCCGCTGTTTATCAGGAATCCCGCATGGCTGACAATAACGACGATATCCTGATTAGCGTCAGTACTGATCTGACGTCGATCAAAAGGCAACTTCGGCAGCTTGGGCAGGATATTGACGCCACCACGAGCGGCATCCGTAAAAAGTTCGACGGAGTCGGACAGGGCATCGACCGATCTATGACGACTGCGTTGCAGTCCCGCATCAATGACATGGTTGGAATTGCATCTAAGGGCACCAAAGAGTGGGGTGGGGCGCTTGCGGATCAGGGAAAGGCACTTGAACAGTTGCGGGCCAAGTACAGCCCGCTGTTCGCTGCGCAGCAGACATACCTCGCCAATCTGCGCGACATAAAGACCGCACATGCCATTGGCGCTATCAGTGCCAACGAAATGGCATCCGCCGTGATGCGAGAGAAGGCGTCGTTCGCCGGAAATGTCGTTGCAATAAACAGCGCGAACAACGTCCTGAAGAAGGCAGAAGGAGCGGCGAAGCTAACCGCTAACCAGATGCTCAATCTGTCGCGGCAGGGCAACGATGTTATCACCATGTTTGCCCTCGGCGCGCCGCCGATGCAGATTTTCGCGTCACAGGCCGGCCAGATTTATGACGCGCTTGAGAGCGGACCGAACGGCATCAAAGGATCTCTGAAAGCAATCGGCGAGTCAGTCATGGGGCTCGTGGCGCGATTTCCTCTCGCTACAGCAGCGATTGTTGCCGCAGGTGCTGCACTTGCAGCATATCAATTCTTGGCCGAGGACAAGGTCAAAACGGTTGATGAGGTTCTTAAGACTCACGAAGAAAACATAAAGCGTCTCGGACCTGCGTACGAGGAAGCGCTCAAGGCCGCTCAAATGTACTCGAATGAGAGTGCGGCTTTGGCAAACCTACGTCTTCGCGGTGATGCCGATGATGCCCTTAAGAGGCGATCGGCTGATGCGCAGACTTCAATAGAGAATATTGTCAGAGCGGAAGGGGTTTTCTCCTCTCGCTTTTCTGGTGCTAAGGACGCCATTGACGCGTTCATCGCCTCGATTAAAGCCGGAAATCCAGAAGCGATTAAGTTTCAGGAGACGATTGCTCAACTTGCTCTATCAGGCCGGATTACTGAAAAGGTCGCGCAGGACCTAAAGGCTGCTTCGGACGAGGCATACAGCGCTGAACAGAGTCTTCGTGGTGTTTCTGGCTCGGTTAACGAAGCCGCAAAAGCAATCGCCGACATGGCGGACGCTCTGGGTCGGGACGTGTCTTCCCGCCTCTCGCAACTGTCGGATGAGCAGCGCAAGTATGTTGAAGACCTGATCGACCGACTGAAAAGCGGGAAGATTTCCGCCGATCAGTTTAAGGATGCGCTCGCCGCGCTGTCCGGAATTACTCCGGACTTCTCCGGCGCTATCGCTGAGATTTCAGGTTTGGCCGATCAGTTGGAGCGCGCTCAGCGTGCCGCCCTCGGTCTTGCTCACACGACGCCGACGCAAGATCGTGTTGGCTTCAATCGGATGGACGATGCGCAGTCGAAGTATGACGACGCGCTCACCATGTGGCGCCGCTTCGGATACGACAACGACAGCAAGCTCGATCCGAACAAGTCGAAAAAGACCAAGACACCGCGCACTAAAGCTCCAGCTAAAACTGCGGATGATCGCTTCTTTGAGGACATCGAGGCTATCAGGCAACGCACGGCGGCACTCGCGCAGGAAACTGCGATGGTTGGCGCTTCCTTTGAGGCTCAGACCAAACGGAAGACTGCCTTTGACCTCGAGCAGCAAGCTCTAAAGCAAGTTCGCGAGGAAGCCCGCAAGAAGGGCGACCAAGATTGGCAAAATGCCAAACTTACCGACGAGCAGATTGCCAAGATCAACGAGGTCTCCGACGCCTATGCTCGCCAGGCGGAAGCTTTGCGGAAGGCGGAAGAAGCCCAGCAGGATCTACAGGAATGGATGAGCGTCGGCCGCGATGCGACGCGCGGGTTCATTGATGACCTGATTAGTGGTGCGTCAGCGGGCGATGCGTTTGCCAATGTCCTGAAGAAGATCGGCGATCAACTCCTAGAACTAGCCATGAACGACTTGTTCGGTCGCGGCAATGGAAATGGATTCGGTCTGATAGGTCAGCTATTCGGTATTGGTGGAGGCGGCGGAGGCGGATTTGCTTCTGGCGGGTCCGATCCTTGGGCCGGCCTACGCTTCGACAAAGGCGGTTACACCGGCCCCGGAGGTAAGTACCAGCCAGCCGGCATTGTCCACAAAGGCGAGTACGTCTTCGATGCGGAGACGACGAAGCGAATAGGTGTCGACAATCTGCGGAAGATGCAGGGCTACGCCAACGGCGGCCTTGTAGGCGCTCCTAGCATGCCACGCATTCATTCGCCGGCCAATCAGAACAACGGTCCAAGCATGACATTCGCACCCGTCATCGACGCGCGCGGAGCAGATGCGGCTGCCGTTGATCGGCTTCAGAAGGTGGTCGCCAAGCAGCAGATGGAATTCGAGTCCCGGGTCAAGATGATCGTCAAGGGCAGACCGAACGGTAGGTGGTAACAGATGGCGATCACCTATCCCCTCGATTTTCTCGACATCTTCCCTGGCTGGTCGACAGAATTCGAATTGCTGTGGCGACAGGAGCAGTCGCGGCAGGCCAACGGCGTCACGCGGGCCAAGGATCTCGGTTCGCCACTCTGGAAGACCTCCTATGTCACGCGCTCGTTGTCGCCGAACCTACTCGACGAATGGCGGGCGCGCCTGGATGTCATGGAAAACGGCATTCAGCAATTCCGGGGATGGCCGCTGTCTCGGTGCCGGCCGATCAAGCATCCGGGTTCGTCAGCACTGCCGGTCGGTTCAATCGCAACGATCAATGCCAATCGCAAAGCTATTTCTGTGTCTGGACTTGCCGGTGTCAGTCTTAGCATCGGCGACATGATCCGGGTTGGCGGCCGTGATCTCCACCGCGTGCAGGAGCCGGCAACCGGAACGCCAACCAATCAGTTTGAAATCCGTCCGCATCTTTGGCCCGCTGCGGATGTTGGCCAAGCCGTCAACATCGTCAAACCGTACACCCTGATGACGATCGTTCCCGGGTCGATATCGTCAACGGCTGATCTTCAGACCGGACGCGGTAGCGTCAGCTTTCAGGCGATTGAGTCGAGGTGATCTGCTGGAGCAGCATCCGCCCCTCGTCGGTCAGGTGATAGTTGGGGCCTTCGGTGCAAAGGCCATCCTTGTGAAGGTTCTTCAGACATACATGGACCCAGGCTTCGGATGTCCTGGGCCGGAGGCCAGCCAACATCTCCAACGCCTCCTGCTCTTGGGGAAACATGCAATGCATTCTGTTGCCTTCTCCTGCCTGACGCGAAACTACAGAATAGGCGATTAAGCCTCTGTGAGAATAGCCTTTTAGGCTGCTTTCAAGCGTCAATTTGAACGCCCCCACATTTCAGGATCATCCATGCGCAATCTTTCGGCTGCGAACTTCGCGGCGCTACAGGCGCGTGCCTTGGTGGCTCGTGACTTCCTCTGGATCGTGGCGCGCGACCGCTCGACCGGCGCGCCGCAGTCGGTGGGCTTTTGGTCCGATGTCGGCAACGTCGCGGCGGCCGTGGTCAATCCCGATACCGGTCTTGATGTCACGCGCGACTGGTACGGCTCCGGCACGCTGATTGGCATCGACGACATTCCGCTTGTCGCCAATCTGACGGTGCAGTCGATTACTATCCGTATGTCGCAGATCGACGACCTGGTCGAGCAGGCCGTGCGGCTTTACGATTGTAAACAGGCGCGCATCGAGGTCTATCGCGGCCTGTTCAGCACAGTGTCGCGCCAGATGGTTGCCGCTGCTGCCTGCCGTTTCGTCGGCTTCTGCGACAACATCGAGATCAAGACCCCCTCGGAAAATGAGAACGGTGGCGTTGAACTGACCGGCGTGTCGCACACGCAGGAAATCACCCGTTCCAATCCCGACACGCGCAGCCACGAAAGCCAGAAGCTGCGCAGCGCGACCGACAATTTCTATCAGGACACGGCTGTTGTCGGGGAGTGGGAACAGTTCTGGGGCAAGAGCTCCGGAAAAATCGCGACGGTATCGAAGCCGAGCGGCGGCGCCGTGAAACCGAGCGGGCGTGATGCCGGCGAAGCTGCCCCCTCATCGTCCGGTGGCACCCGATGATCCGGCTAGCGAAGGAATACGACCGGCTGCGTGTCGTTCAGTTGCTGAAGGATTCGCGCTCCGGTGCTGGTTTTGATGATCGGGCCGGGCCTACGGGCTTCACATTCCCGTTTGTCGCTGCCTATGCCGAGGCCATGTTCAAGCAGCACTGCGCAGATCCTCGCGCGCTCTGCCTGGTCTACGCACCGGAAGGCCGAGCGCAGGGCGTGCTTATGGCGCGCGCTTTTGAGCACATGTTCGGCCCGGTCTGGATCAGCCAGGAAACGCTGTGGTGGATCGATCCCACGCATCGCGGTTCGGCTGCCGTGCGCATGCTCGATGCTTATGAGAAGTGGTCGCGCGATCAGGGATGTGCCTTTGCCGGCATGGCCGGCATGGGCGCCGATCCCGTCGTCTCAAAACTCTACCTTCGCCGCGGCTATGGCGTCGCCGAAACCAACTTCCTGAAAGCTCTATAGCGACATGATCTTTTCCACGATCACCGCCATTGCTACGAGCATCGGCGGCCTTCTCACGTCCACCTTCCTATCCGGCGGACTCGGCACGCTGCTGCTCAAGGCGGCGGTCGGCATCGGCATAAACCTCGCCGCGCAGGCAATCGCCGGTCAGCCGGAAGGACCGTCCTTTGCTGTTCAGGGCAAGCTGCAGTCGGGTGGCGACGTTCCGCGCTCCTTCCCGCTCGGCTACACGGCGACCGCAGGTTCGCTCGTCTATGCGAACACCTGGGGCAAAGCTGGCAAAACACCAAACGCTTACTTGACGCAGGTTATCGCGCTTTCCGATCTGCCGATCGGTGGATTGGTCGAGCTCTGGGTCAATGGCGAGAAAGTAACGCTTCCCGACTTCACCCAGCCTCCAATCTCCAATGCTGGTTGGAACATCGTCGAGTATGAAAAGGACGGCGGTGACAACAATCTTTGGATCAAGTTCTATGACGGCACGCAGACCGTCGCCGATCCGTATCTGGTCAATGAAGTTTCCAGCGCCGAGCGTCCATATGAGAGCACGCGCGTTGGACATGGCGTCGCCTATGCGATCATCACGTCGCAGGTCAAGGAAGATCTGTTCACCGGCTTTCCCTCGTTCAAGTTCGCCGTCAACGGCGCGAAGCTCTATGACCTCTCCAAGGACAGCACGGCGGGCGGCTCCGGCACGCACCGCTGGTCCGATCCCTCGACCTGGGGCGGTGACGGCGACCATCTGCCGGCCGTCCAAATGTACAATCTCGGGCGCGGCATCACCTATGCCGGGCAGTGGTTCTATGGCCTGCAGGGCGTAACAGCGGCACGACTGCCGGCTGCACACTGGATCGGACAGATCCAGAAGTGCCGCGCTCCGATCACATCCGGCGGGGCAACAGTTCCGACCTATCGCAGTGGCGGTGAGGTTGCAGTCAGCGCGCAGCTCGGCGACGCATTCCAGGGCCTGCTGACGACATGTCAGGCCAGGCTTTCGGAAGCCGGCGGCGTCTACAAGCTATTCGTTGGTGCGCCTGGTGCGCTGGTCGCCAACATCGACGACGGCGTGATCATCTCGACCGACGAGCAGAGCTTCACGCCGTTCTTCGGTCTTGCCGACACCATCAACGGTATCACGGCCAAGCATCCGAACCCGGCTGAAGGCTGGAACGTCAAGGTCGCGCCGCCGATCTACCGTGCCGACCTCGAAGTGCTGTCGGGCAATCGCCGATTGCTGGCGGATGTGTCCTTCGACTTCGTGCCGTACGCAGATCAGGTCCAGCGCCTGATGAAATCGGCGATCGAGGAAGCGCAGCGCGCGCGCCGCCATACCTTTGTGCTGCCACCCGAATATTGGGTGCTGGAGCCGGGCGATGTCATTTCCTGGACCTCAGAGCGCAATGGCTATGTGACCAAGCTATTCCGGGTCGACGGCGTCATAGACCGCGCCAACCTCGACGTGATGGTGGACCTCACCGAAGTCGATCCGGCTGACTTCGATTGGAATGATGGGACCGATTACCGAGTGCCGGTGGATGGGCCTGTCGGACCTAACCGGCCCGTTCCGCAACCGATCATTGACTGGTCGGCCACGGCTTCGTCGATCACTGACAGCACCGGCATGCAACGACGCCCGGCGATCCTCCTGGCTTGGGACGGTGATCAGCGCGACGTTGAAGCGGTCGCTTTCGAGGTTCGTAAGGCAAGCAATCTAGCCGTCGACTATCGGGGCCGGACGGACAACCCCGAAGCGGGCGCAATCCTCATCTCGCAGAACCTTTTGCCGTTGACGGAGTATCAGGTTCGCGGCCGGTATTTGCCGCGTTCGGATCGCGAGACCCTGTGGTCGGATTGGCTGGCGGTCACCACGCTCGAACTGCTAATCAACTCTGTCGACATCTTCGACAATGCCATCATCCGCAACAAGATCGCGGACGCGGCGATCGATGCGGCAAAGCTTGAGAATGAGGCGGTCACCGAACTGAAACTGGCGGCTGAGGCCGTTTCGACGGCAAAGCTTCAGGTCGGTGCGGTCACCGAAGCGATCCTGGCTTCCGGCGCGGTGTCCGCCGCCAAGATACAGGATGCCGCTCTTACCATCTCGAAGTTCGCATCGGGCATTCGCCCGGTCGAGATACTTGGCGCGCTTCCGGCGACGGGCAATTTTGCCGGGCGTATGGTGTTCCTGACAACGGACGGCAAGCTCTATCGCCATGCCGGTTCGCCTTCGGGCGCGGCAGGCTTCACAGCCGCCACGGCTGCCGGCGATCTTGTTGGTGAGATCACTTCAACCCAGATCAGCGATGGGGCGATCTCGACGCCCAAGCTGGCGGCGGGCGCGGTCGTTGCGAACTCGATCGCCACCAATGCGGTGACTTCCGACAAGATCGTTGCTGGCTCCATCGTTGCCGGCAAGATCGCGGCTGGAGCGGTCAGCGCAACAGAAATCGCCTCTCAGTCGATCATCGCCAGCAAGCTGTTCCTTCAGGACTACAGCAACATTTATCCCGACTACGATATGGTTGACCCGGCGTTCTACAGCGGAACGGCTACGGGCTACTCATTCGTTGCATCGGCCAGCGGACAGACCGGGCTTAATTTCCTTGCGGTCCCGAATACGCCGGCAACGCAAACCTATGTCACGACGGGGTATATCCCGATCGAGGATACGGTTGAGCACTTCGCCAAGGGCACTATCTGGAACCTTTCGGGCGGCAATGTCACGCTGGTGTTCCAGACGTTCTCTGTCGATGCGGCCGGCGCGCTGACGCTACTCAATTCCTATACGGTCGGCAATACGACAAACACGGCGATGACCGACGTTGCGGTGAATATTCCCGCTGTCGCCGGGGCGCGTCGTGGCCGCTTCGTTGTGTATAACAACGTGCCGAGCACGAATGCCGTTCGCGCCGCAGCGCTGGTGCTTCGTCGCAAGTCGACTGCGGAACTGATCGTCGATGGATCGATCATCGCTGACAAGCTCGCTACGAACTCCGTCACCACGGCCAAGATCGCGGCGGGCTCCGTCACTGCAACAGAAATCGCAACCAATGCGATCACCGCGGTCAAAATCCAGGCAGGCTCCATTACCGGCGCAAAGATCGCAGCGGGCACCATTACCGGCGACAAGCTGGTCGCCAGCACGATCACCGCCCGTGAGATGATCCTGACGGACTACACCAACCTCGCTATCGAGCCTGCATTTGAAGCCGCTGGCGCCGCCTGGAACCTTGGCGCCAACGGGACGATCGTCGATAACAACGTATCGGCAGGAACCTCCTATACGGGCAGGTATTCCCTGGCCGTCACCGGAACGAATGCTATCGCGGCCGGCAACTCCAACTTCGTTAAAGTGGCTCCTGGCGATCAATTCCTGCTGGCGGCCTATACCAAGAATGTCGGCGCAAGCGGCAATATCCAAGTCCGAGTGCGCTTCACAAACGCTGCAGGGTCCCTGGTCTCAACCTCGACGATGACGTTTCCATCGTCTCAACCGGGATCGGACTATGTAAGGCAGTCAATGAATATTGACGTGCCCGATCCTACGAGCGCCGTCTTTGCTCAAGTCGACGTGAACCTTCCGGCGACAATAACGGGAACCTGGCGCGTCGGCTATGTCGGGCTTTTCCGGCGCGCAAACGCGGAACTGATCGTCGACGGCGCCATCACGGCCGGGAAGATCGCGGCAAACTCGATCACGGCTGGCATGATCGCGGCGGGTGCAATCACCGCGAACAAGATCGC
>NZ_JBBBDZ010000023.1:0-65047 GCF_037153935.1 Mesorhizobium sp. CCNWLY176 | reverse complement strand
CTCGGGTCCCTGGCTACCACACCAGGGCGGGAGGTCACCGCCACTCCCCCTTGATCCCGGTTCCAGACCCGGTCCCGTAGGAGCGATGGGGGGATTATGCCGGAGGTGTTTTGGGGTGTGGATAGATCGGGCGTGAAAAAATGTGTGGGGTGAGGGAAAACAATGGATTGGCGGGAAATTGGGTGGAAATCTTTCCCCCAATTCGCGAGCTTCAGGTTCGGCAGTTCTGCACCGCAGCGGCTTCATCGATGTTCCGGCATGGATCCCCGTCGCAAGAGCGACCCTCGCCCTTCGCTTCGCTCGTGCTACGACCCGAGGATGATGAGCTTGTTATTTATGCGCCTGCAAAACCGTCAACGCGAAACCGCCAACGCTTGGGATTAGCGACAAGCCCAAATGCAATTCGTCATTCTCGACCTCGTGAGCGAGGAACGAGCGGAGAGTGTCGGGAATCCATGCCGAAACGCAAAAGCGCTTCGGCGGTGCAGATTGCAACAGCCTCAGGATCGGTCCGTGCCCGACGATGATGCGGAACAGGTCCCGGATAACCTGAGCTCCGGTTTCAGACCAATCGGTCCCGGATAACCTGCGCTTCGCTCGGGTTTCCGGTTTCCGGACGTCAGGGTTGCCTTCGCCAATCATCAAAGACCTGAACAGGAAGCGCGAAATGCAAAACAAACCCAAAGCTTGAACCGCAGTCGGTTTTCGGGCACATGGCGGCGCGATGAGCATTTCCGCAAAAGCGCGTTCGCTTGACCATCTCGTCCTGCCGACAGCCGATCTCGGCGTCGCGCGTGAACGGCTCGCTGCGCTTGGCTTTACGGTTGCGCCGGTCGGCGTCCATCCTTTCGGCACCGAAAACGCCTGCGTCTATTTTTCGGACGGCACGTTTCTGGAGCCGCTGGCGATCAGCGATGCCGGCAAGGTCGATGAAGCGATCGCAGCGCAAAATATCTTCGTCGCGCGTGACCGCCTGTTTCGCGAGCGCAACGGTGAAGAGGGCTTTTCGGCGCTGGTGTTCGGCACCGAAGACGCCGATGCGGACAACGCGGTTTTTGTTCGCGCCGCCGTTTCAGCGGGACCGAGGCTCGATTTCTCACGGCCTTTCGTCGATGCTTCGGGCAAGGCCGATACCGCCTCGTTCCGGCTTGCCTTCGCCGCCGAGGCAGACATGCCTGATGCTTTTTTCTTCACCTGTGAGCGGGTCAACGCGCCGAAGGTCGACCGCTCTGCGCTGCAGGCCCATGCCAATGGTGCAAGGCGCATTGTCGGCGTCGTGGCAGTCAGCGCCGATCCGACAGCTTATGGCGGCTTTTTCAACGTCGTGGCCGGAGCTGAAGCCGGTCTCGCCAGCAGTGAAGGCGTTCAGTTCGAGTTACCGAACGCCACCATCGCGCTGACCGATCCTGCCGGCCTCAAGGCAGCTTTCGGTGTTGAGGCTCCGTCCGCATCCAGCCTGCAGCTTGCCGCGATCGTGTTCGGCGTAAAAGACCTGGCCAGGACGGAAGCGCTGTTCATCGCCAACGCCGTGGATTATCACAGGCGCGGCAGCCGCCTGATCGTAACGCCAGCCGCCGGGCAGGGCGCCATTTTAGCTTTCGAGGAGTTCTCATGACCGCGCCGAATTCGACCGTCACCGTCGGCAATGCCGTTTTTGGCAACAATGCACCACTCGCCCTGATTGCCGGGCCGTGCCAGTTTGAATCGCGCCAGCATGCCTTCGACATGGCTGGCGCGCTCAAGGAGCTGACGACGAAGCTCGGCATCGGCCTCGTCTACAAGACGAGCTACGACAAGGCCAACCGCACCTCGCTGTCCTCGACGCGCGGGGCGGGGCTCGACGCGGCGCTGCCGGTGTTCGACGACCTGCGCAAGGAAGTCGGCCTGCCGGTGCTGACCGACGTGCACTCCGAAGAGCAATGCCGGATCGTCGCGCCGCATGTCGATGTGCTGCAGATCCCTGCGTTCCTGTCACGCCAGACCGATCTTCTCATTGCCGCCGCCAATACGGGCAAGGTGGTGAATGTGAAGAAGGGGCAGTTCCTCGCGCCCTGGGACATGAAGAACGTGGTGGCTAAGGTCACCGGTTCGGGCAACGCCAATGTGCTGGTCACCGAGCGTGGCGCTTCCTTCGGCTACAACACACTGGTCTCCGACATGCGTGCGCTGCCGATCATGGCCGAGATCGGCGCGCCGGTGATTTTCGATGCAACCCACTCCGTGCAGCAGCCGGGCGGACAGGGTGCGACCTCGGGCGGCGAGCGGCGCTTTGTCGAGACGCTGGCCCGTGCGGCGGTTGCCGTGGGCGTCGCTGGTGTGTTCATCGAGACGCATCAGGACCCGGACAATTCGACCTCGTCGGACGGCCCCAACATGATACCGCTCAAGGACCTGCCGGCATTGTTGGAAAGATTGATGGCGTTCGACCGGATCGCCAAGGCCTGAGGGCCAGCCTTCTGATTGCCTTTTGCCGGGCTTCCGCTAAGAGAGGCCCGACCCAACCCTCCAGCACCGAGGAACCCTCGCTATGACCGCAATCGTAGACATCATCGGCCGTGAAATTCTGGACAGCCGCGGCAATCCGACCGTGGAAGTGGATGTGGTGCTGGAAGACGGCTCGATGGGCCGCGCCGCGGTTCCCTCGGGCGCCTCGACGGGCGCGCATGAAGCGGTCGAGCTGCGCGACGGCGGCCCGCGCTATCTCGGCAAGGGCGTCGAGCGCGCTGTCGAAGCCGTGAATGGCGAACTCTTCGAGGCCGTCGGCGGTCTCGAGGCCGAACATCAGGCCGGCATCGACCAGATCATGATCGACCTCGACGGCACGCCGAACAAGGCCCGTCTCGGTGCAAACGCCATTCTCGGTGTGTCGCTGGCCATCGCCAAGGCTGCTGCCGAATCCGCCGGCCTGCCGCTTTATCGCTATGTCGGCGGCGCGAACGCCCGCGTCCTGCCGGTGCCGATGATGAACATCATCAATGGCGGCGCCCATGCCGACAATCCCATCGATTTCCAGGAATTCATGATCATGCCGGTCGGCGCGCCGACCTTCCGCGATGCCGTGCGCTGGGGCTCGGAAATCTTCCACACGCTGAAGAAGCGCCTGAAGGATGCCGGCCACAACACCAATGTCGGCGACGAGGGCGGTTTCGCGCCGAACCTGAAGAGCGCGCCGGCCGCACTCGACTTCATCATGGAGTCGATCGAAAAGGCCGGCTTCAAGCCCGGTGAGGACGTCGCCCTCGCACTGGACTGCGCCGCGACGGAATTCTTCAAGGATGGTAACTACGTCTATGAAGGCGAGAAGAAGACGCGCGATCCCAAGACGCAGGCCAAGTACCTGGCCAAGCTTGCCGGCGACTATCCGATCATCTCGATCGAGGACGGCATGGCCGAGGACGATTGGGAGGGCTGGAAGTACCTCACCGATCTTTGCGGCAAGAAGGTTCAACTGGTCGGCGACGATCTGTTCGTCACCAATTCAGCCCGCCTGCGCGACGGCATCCGCATGGGCGTCGCAAACTCCATTCTCGTGAAGGTCAACCAGATCGGCACGCTGACCGAGACGCTCGATGCGGTCGAGACCGCGCACAAGGCAGCCTACACCGCCGTCATGTCGCACCGTTCGGGCGAGACGGAAGATTCGACCATCGCCGATCTCGCCGTCGCCACCAATTGCGGGCAGATCAAGACCGGCTCGCTGGCGCGCTCAGACCGTACGGCGAAGTACAACCAGCTCATCCGCATCGAGGAAGAGCTCGGCACGCAGGCGCGCTTTGCAGGACGCTCGATCCTGAAGGGCTGATTGCTCTCTGTTTTTATCGTTTGGTTTTCATGAAAAGGCGAGGGAGTAATCCTCGCCTTTTTTGATTCCGGGGCGATGATTTTTTCACCGCTGTAACCGGACATTAAGCATGATGGCGCGAGATAGCGGCAGAAGGAATCTGCGCCATGTGGACACGTCAGCACAAAGAAAGAAAAACCGGCCGGCTCATCGTACCAGCCCTTGCCGTGCTGTTCCTGTCTTATTTCGGCTTCCACGCCTATCATGGTGAATTCGGCATCTATTCCAAGTACCGGCTGCAGGATCGGACGGTCGAGTTGCAGGCCAAGCTGGATACTGTAAGATCGCAGCGCATCGAGCTTGAGCGCAGGGTGCAGCTCCTGCATGACGGCACGCTCGAAAAGGATATGCTGGACGAACAGGCGCGCAAGGCGTTGAACCTGTCCCATACTGATGAGATAACCATCATCCGCTCGTCGGACGAGACGAATTAACCGTAAGTCGGTTAATCATCAATATCTTCAATGTTTCTAGTCGGTTACGTGCATGCCAGCCATGCATTTTTCCGCATGGCCGAACGTTGAATTGCATGCTAGCCTCATTGCAATTCGAGGGGGAGCGCATCCCTCTCAATGTCCAAAAAGAGACATTGCCAGGGAGTGATGCATGGCTGTTGCCGCCAAGAAGGCGTCCGTTCGATCGAAATCGGACGGCAAGTCGAATTCCGCGCCGGTGGCGCCAAAGCCCGTTGATTTCAATAAAGAGCAGGAACTCGCCGCCTACCGCGACATGCTGCTGATGCGGCGCTTCGAGGAAAAGGCCGGCCAGCTCTACGGCATGGGTTTCATCGGCGGCTTCTGCCACCTCTATATCGGTCAGGAAGCGGTCGTCACCGGCCTCAAGATGGCGCTGATCGAAGGCGATCAGATGATTACCGCCTATCGCGACCACGCCCACATGCTGGCCATGGATATGTCGCCGCGCGGCGTGATGGCCGAGCTCACCGGTCGCCGTGGAGGCTACTCCAAGGGCAAGGGTGGCTCCATGCACATGTTCTCCAAGGAGAAGAATTTTTATGGCGGCCACGGCATTGTCGGCGCACAGGTGTCACTTGGCACCGGGCTCGCCTTCGCCAACCGCTACCGCGAGAACAAGAATGTCTCGCTGACCTATTTCGGCGATGGCGCTGCCAACCAGGGGCAGGTCTATGAAAGCTTCAACATGGCCTCGCTGTGGAAGCTGCCGGTGATCTACATCATCGAAAACAACCGCTACGCCATGGGCACATCGGTTTCCCGGTCTTCTGCCGAGACGGATTTCTCGCAGCGCGGCGCATCGTTCCGCATTCCGGGCATCCAGGTCGACGGCATGGATGTGCGCGCGGTGAAGGCCGCAGCCGACCTGGCGACCGAATGGTGCCGCTCGGGCAAGGGCCCGATCATCCTCGAGATGCAGACCTATCGCTATCGCGGCCACTCCATGTCCGATCCGGCAAAGTACCGGTCGAAGGAGGAGGTGCAGAAGATGCGCTCCGAGCATGACCCGATCGAGCAGGTGAAGGCGCGCGTGCTCGAAAAGAAGTGGGCAAGCGAGGACGACCTGAAAGCGCTCGACAAGGAGGTGCGTGACATCGTCGCCGATGCGGCCGAATTCGCGCAGACCGATCCCGAGCCGGATGCTTCCGAGCTCTATACCGACATCACGCATTAAGGGAGGGCTGGACATGCCGATCGAAATTCTCATGCCCGCACTCTCGCCGACCATGGAAGAGGGCAACCTCTCGAAATGGCTCAAGAACGAAGGGGACAAGGTCGTCGCCGGCGATGTCATTGCCGAGATCGAAACCGACAAAGCGACGATGGAAGTCGAAGCGGTCGATGAAGGCATCCTCGGAAAGATCCTCGTTCCTGCCGGCACCGAAGGCGTCAAAGTGAACACGCCGATCGCTATCCTCGCGGTCGAAGGCGAAGACATCGACAAGCTCGGCGAAGGCATCGGTGAAGAGGAAGTGTCTGCGAAGGCGGAGGCAGCGAAGCCTGCTGAGGCTCCCGCCGAGACCAAGCCGGCACCTGTCGCAGCCGCGCCCAAGATTGAAGTTGCTGCCGATCCGGACATTCCGGCCGGCACCGAGATGGTTTCCACCACCGTGCGCGAAGCGCTTCGCGATGCAATGGCGGAAGAAATGCGCCGCGACGAGAACGTTTTCGTCATGGGCGAGGAAGTTGCCGAATACCAAGGCGCCTACAAGATCACGCAAGGTCTGCTGCAGGAATTCGGCGCGCGCCGCGTCGTCGATACGCCGATCACCGAGCACGGCTTTGCCGGCGTCGGCGTCGGTGCGGCAATGGCCGGCCTCAGGCCGATCGTCGAGTTCATGACCTTCAACTTCGCCATGCAGGCGATCGACCAGATCATCAACTCCGCCGCCAAGACGCTCTATATGTCTGGCGGCCAGATGGGCGCGCCGATCGTGTTCCGTGGCCCGAACGGTGCCGCTGCCCGCGTCGCCGCGCAGCACAGCCAGGACTATGCCGCCTGGTACAGCCACATACCGGGCCTGAAGGTGGTGATGCCTTATACGGCAGCCGACGCCAAGGGCCTGCTCAAGGCGGCAATCCGCGATCCGAACCCGGTGATCTTCCTTGAGAACGAAATCCTTTACGGCCAGTCCTTCGACGTGCCGAAGCTCGACGATTTTGTCCTCCCGATCGGCAAGGCACGAATCCACAAGACCGGCAAGGACGTGACCATCGTCTCCTTCGGCATCGGCATGACCTATGCGGTCAAGGCGGAAGCCGAACTGCGCGGCCTGGGTATCGATGTGGAAATCATCGATCTCAGGACAATCCGCCCGCTCGACCTCGACACGATCATCGCCTCGGTCAAGAAGACCAACCGTCTGGTCGTCGTCGAAGAAGGCTACCCGCAAAGCTCGGTCGGCGACTTCATCGCCAACCAGGTCTCGCAGCGCGCCTTCGACTTCCTCGATGCACCGGTGATCACGATCGCCGGCAAGGATGTGCCGATGCCTTATGCGGCCAATCTCGAGAAGCTGGCACTGCCGAATGTCGGCGAAGTCGTCGAGGCGGTGAAAGCCGTCACGTATCGCTAAGCGGGAGGACGCTATGCCGATCAACATCACCATGCCGGCCCTTTCGCCTACGATGGAAGAGGGCAATCTTGCCAAGTGGCTGGTCAAGGAAGGCGACAAGGTTTCGCCGGGCGACGTGATCGCCGAGATCGAGACCGACAAGGCGACGATGGAAGTCGAAGCCGTCGATGAAGGCACGGTCGCCAAGCTGGTCGTTCCGGCCGGCACCGAGGGCGTGAAGGTCAATGCGCTGATCGCCGTGCTTGCGGCGGAAGGCGAGGATGCAGGCGCTGCCGCCAAGGGCGGCGACGCTCCGGCCAAGGCCGCGCCCGAAAAGGCCGAAGCAGCGAAGCCGGAAGCGCCAAAGGCCGAGGCATCCAAGGCTGCTGCGGCAGAACCTCAAAGAGCGGCGGCTCCTGCGACCAACGGCGCAGCCGCGCCCGCCGCAAAGAGTGAGGCGTCAGGAGACCGCGCCTTCGCTTCGCCGCTCGCCCGTCGCATTGCCAAGGATGCCGGCGTCGATGTTGCCGGGATTTCCGGCACCGGCCCGCATGGCCGTGTGGTCAAGGCGGATGTGGAAGCAGCGATCGCTGGCGGCGGTGCAAAGGCGGCACCCGAAGCCAAGGCGGCCGCTCCCAGCGGGGCTGCACCGGCACCGAAGGCGATGTCGGACGATGCCGTGCTCAAGCTGTTCGCCGAAGGCACCTACGAACTCGTTCCGCATGACAATATGCGAAAAGTCATCGCGCGGCGTCTGGTCGAGGCAAAGACCACGATCCCTCATTTCTATCTGACGCTCGATTGCGAACTCGACGCGCTGCTGGCGCTGCGCGCGCAGCTCAACACCGCCGCACCCATGCGCAAGACCGAAAAGGGCGACGTGCCGGCCTACAAGCTGTCGGTCAACGACCTGATCATCAAGGCGATGGCGCTGGCCCTGCGCGACGTGCCGACGGCGAATGTGTCGTGGACCGAGCAGAACATGGTCCAGCACAAGCATGCCGATGTCGGCGTTGCCGTGTCTATCCCCGGCGGTCTGATCACGCCCATCGTGCGCAAGGCCGACGAGAAGACGCTGTCTGTCATCTCCAACGAGATGAAGGACCTGGCCAAGCGCGCCCGCGACCGCAAGCTGAAGCCCGAAGAGTTCCAGGGTGGCACGACGGCCGTTTCCAATCTCGGCATGTTCGGCATCAAGGACTTTGCCGCCGTCATCAACCCGCCGCACGCCACGATCCTGGCCATTGGCGCGGGCGAGGAACGCCCTGTGGTCAAGAACGGCGAGATCAAGATCGCCAACATCATGTCGGTGACGCTCTCGACCGATCATCGCGCCGTCGATGGTGCGCTCGGAGCCGAACTGCTGACGGCCTTCAAGCGCCACATCGAAAACCCGATGGGAATGCTGGTCTAGGACGGCCCCATGAAAACCGTCCTCTGCTTCGGCGATTCACTGACCTGGGGCTACAATGCCGAGGGTCCTTCGCGTCATGCCTATGAGGATCGCTGGCCGAGCGTTCTGCAGGCAGCACTCGGCGATGGCGTAAAAGTCATCGCCGAAGGTCTCAATGGCCGCACGACGGCGTTCGACGATCATCTTGCCGGCGAGGACCGCAATGGCGCGCGTATACTGCCGACGCTGCTCGGCACGCACGCACCGCTCGACCTGATCATCATCATGCTCGGCTCCAACGACATGAAGCCGTGGATTCACGGCAATCCGATCGCGGCCAAGCAGGGCATGTCGCGGCTTGTCAGAATCGTGCAGGGCCATCCATACCCGCTTGAAGCGGAAGCGCCGGAAATCCTGCTGGTTTCGCCGCCATCAGTCAGCCGCACCGAAGATGCCGACTTTGCCGAAATGTTTGCCGGTGGCGACAAGGCTTCGCGCGAACTTGCAGGGCAATATGCGGCACTCGCCGACGAGCTTGGCTGCGGCTTTTTCGATGCCGGCTCCGTTGCCGAAACCACGCCACTCGACGGCGTGCATCTCGACGCGGAAAACACGCGAAGGGTCGGCGAGGCGATCGCGCCGGTGGCGCGGGTTATGCTGGAGCTTAAATGAGCGCGCGTCTTGCCATTCGGCCCGCCGAACGGCGCGACGCCGCTGAACTCGCGGTTCTGGTCGATGTCGCTTCGCACGGCTTTGCGAGCTGGCTGTGGTATGGCGCTGTCATGAATGGAATAACAGACACGGCACTGGAGCGCGGGCGCGCCAAGATGAGGGAAGACGAGCCGGGCGCATGGCGCAGCGCCGTCCTTGCCGAATGGGACGGTGAAGTCGCCGGAACATCTATCGCCTACGATCTGGACGAGAGTGTGCATGAAATCGTCGCGCCGCATCCGGTGATCGAGCCGCTGTTGGCGTTGCAGCGCAAGGTGGTCGGCAACCGGTTCATCGACAGCCTCGGTGTCTACAAGCATCATCGCGGCAAGGGTATCGGGCGCGCCTTGCTCGAACGCGAAATCGACATGGCCGGTGGACCGGTCAGCCTGATCACCGAAAGCCACAATGAAACGGCCCAGAACCTATATCGCATGAACGGCTTCGCCGAAGCCGAGCGCATCGAGGCGGTGCCGTTGTCCGAAAACAGCAAAAGACACGACTGGGTGCTGCTCACCCGAAACGTGGCATAGAAAAAGGCAGGAAACACATGGCCGAAAACTATGACGTCATCATCATCGGTTCGGGTCCCGGTGGCTATATCGCGGCCATCCGCGCCGCGCAGCTTGGCCTGAAGACGGCAATCGTCGAGCGCGAACACTTAGCCGGCATCTGCTCGAACTGGGGCTGCATCCCGACCAAGGCGCTGCTGCGCTCGGCCGAGGTCATGCATCTCGCCGAACACGCCAAAAATTACGGCCTGAAGATCGACGGCAAGATCGAAGCCGACCTGAAGGCGGTCGTCGCCCGCTCGCGCGGCATTGCCGAGCGCATGAATGGCGGCGTCGGCTTCCTGATGAAGAAGAACAAGGTCGATGTGATCTGGGGTGAGGCAAAGCTTTCCAAGCCCGGCGAGATCGTGGTTTCCAAGACCGCCAAGAAGCCGATGCTGCCGCAGGCGCCATTGCCGAAGAACACCAAGGGCGAGGGCACCTACACGGCCAAGCACATCATCGTCGCGACAGGCGCCCGGCCGCGCGCGCTGCCGGGCATCGAGCCGGACGGCAAGCTGATCTGGACCTATTTCGAGGCGATGGTGCCGCCGGAAATGCCGAAGTCGCTGCTGGTCATGGGCTCGGGCGCTATCGGCATCGAATTCGCCAGCTTCTACCGCACCATGGGCGTCGAGGTGACCGTGGTCGAGCTTCTGCCGCAGGTGATGCCGGTTGAGGACGCCGAAATCTCGACATTCGCCAAAAAGCAGTTCGAGAAGCAGGGGATGAAGATCATCCTCGAGGCGAAAGTGACCAAGGTCGAGAAGGGCGCGAACTCGGTCACCGCCCATGTCGAGATGAAGGACGGCAAGGTCGAAAAGATCACCGCCGACCGGCTGATTTCGGCCGTTGGCGTGCAGGGCAATGTCGAGAATATCGGGCTGGAAGCGCTCGGCGTGAAGGTGGAGCGCGGCACCATCGTCATCGACGGCTATGGCAAGACCAATGTGCCCGGCATCTACGCCATCGGCGACGTTGCCGGCCCACCGATGCTTGCGCACAAGGCCGAGCACGAGGCTGTCATCTGCGTCGAAAAGATCGCCGGCCTGCCCAATGTGCATCCGATGGACAAGTTGAAGATCCCCGGCTGCACCTATTGCAACCCGCAGGTTGCTTCGGTCGGTCTCACCGAAGCCAAGGCCAAGGAGCAGGGCCTCGACATCCGCGTCGGCCGCTTCCCGTTTGTTGCAAACGGCAAGGCGATCGCGCTGGGCGAGGACCAGGGCATGGTGAAGACCATCTTCGACAAGAAGACCGGACAGCTGCTCGGCGCGCATATGGTCGGCGCGGAGGTCACAGAGCTGATCCAGGGTTTTGTTGTCGCCATGAACCTCGAAACCACCGAGGAAGAATTGATGCACACGATCTTCCCGCATCCGACTCTGTCGGAAATGATGAAGGAAAGCGTGCTCGACGCTTATGGCCGCGCGCTGAACGCATAGCAGGTAGGCAGGCCTGTTACGGCGCGCGGTTCTGACTTATATGGAGTTTGAACTAGGGGACGCGAGGAGGCGGTGATGGAACCGAGTTACGGAATTATGGGAATGCCGGGAACCGGCTTTTTCGGCATGCTGATCATCGGCTTTCTCGCCGGCTATGTCGCCGAAAAGACGATGAACCGCGACCACGGCTTTTTCACCAACATCCTGGTCGGCATCGCCGGCTCCTTCGTCGGTGGAACGCTGGCCGGCCTGCTGAACGTCAATTACTACGGCTTTTTCGGCAATCTGCTCGTCGCCATCGTCGGCGCGATCGTCATTCTCTGGATATTCGGCCGCACGCAGCGTGCGAGCTAGGAAGATAAATGGTTACCGTCCTCGATCTCGTTTCGACCACGCCGCGCGTGCGGCACCCCGAAAAGGCCCATCGGCCTGATCAGGAGGTTCTGCGCAAGCCGGACTGGATCCGCGTCAAGGCGCCGGTTTCCAAGGGTTATGCAGAAACACGCGAGATCGTCCGCTCGCACAAGCTGGTGACGGTGTGCGAGGAGGCCGGCTGCCCCAATATCGGTGAGTGCTGGGAAAAGAAGCACGCCACTTTCATGATCATGGGCGAGATCTGCACCCGCGCCTGTGCCTTCTGCAATGTCGCGACCGGACGCCCGCTGCCACTCGACCCGAACGAGCCGGAGAGCGTGGCCAAGGCCGTCAAGCAGATGGGCCTTTCCCACGTGGTCATCACCTCGGTCGACCGCGACGATCTCGACGATGGCGGCGCGCAACATTTCGCCGACGTTATCCTCGCCATCCGCGCTGCGACGCCTGCGACCACCATCGAAATCCTGACGCCGGATTTCCTGCGCAAGGAAGGCGCGCTGGAGATCGTGGTTGCGGCCAAGCCGGACGTTTTCAATCACAATCTCGAAACGGTGCCGTCGAACTACCTGACGGTTCGCCCGGGCGCTCGCTATTTCCATTCGATCCGCTTGCTGCAGCGGGTCAAGGAACTCGATCCGTCGATCTTCACCAAGTCCGGCATCATGGTCGGGCTCGGCGAGGAGCGAAACGAAGTGCTTCAACTCATGGACGACCTGCGCAGCGCCGATGTCGACTTCATGACCATCGGCCAGTATCTGCAGCCGTCGAAGAAGCACCACGCGGTCAAGAAGTTCGTGACGCCGGACGAGTTCAAGTCCTACGAGACGGTTGGCCTGACGAAGGGCTTTCTGCTGGTTGCCTCAAGCCCGCTGACGCGCTCGTCGCACCATGCCGGCGACGATTTCGCAAAACTGCGGGCAGCGCGCGAAGACCATTTGAAGAAATCGGCCAAAGCTGTTTAATGCCGAAATTCGAGACCATCCGCCACGTCGGCCACACGCCCGACCAGATGTTTGCGCTGGTTGCGGACGTTGAAAAATATCCGCAATTCCTGCCGCTGTGCGAGGCGCTGAGTGTCCGTTCCCGCAAGGAGCGCGATGGGCGTACATTGCTCGTTGCCGACATGACCGTCGGCTACAAGGCGATCCGCGAGACGTTTACCAGCCAGGTTCACCTGAAGCCGGACGAGAATGCCATCGACGTCAAATATCTCGACGGCCCGTTCCGCTACCTCAGCAACATCTGGCGATTTGACGCGCCCGAAAATGGCCCCGGCACCGACATTCATTTCTTCATCGACTACGAATTCAAGAGCCGCATTCTCGGCGCGCTGATGGGCGCGATGTTCGACCGCGCCTTCCGCATGTTCGTGGAGGCGTTCGAAAAGCGGGCGGAAATAATCTATGGCAAGCCAGAATCGGTCAAAGCAGTTGGATAACAACAATTCCGAAGCTGGCGACTATCTGTTGGTTGTCGGCACGCCTGATATCAAAACCTATAGACGGCTCCGCAGCATCGCGGGACTGAGCGAAAAGACGGTTGAAGCCGCTGCTCTCGGTTTGCCCAATACGATTTATGCGGTCACCCTCATATGGAATGGCGAAACGGTTGGCATGGGGCGGATTATCGGAGATGGCGGCTGCTTCTATCAGATCACCGACATTGCCGTTGATCCGGATCATCAGGGCAAGGGCCTCGGCAAGAAAATCATAGAGGCGCTGATCGGCCACCTGCGCGCCACGGCTCCCGAGACTGCCTATGTCAGCCTCATAGCTGATGGCCCGGCACGGCATCTTTATGAAAAGTTCGGGTTTGAGCCCACGGCACCCGCCTCGATAGGCATGGCATTGCAGCTGTAGGCGCTGGTCTCAGCCCAGTTCTCTAAGGCCCATTTCCAGTGCGGTCCGCACCGTTTCGCGGCGGATGAAATCGCGGCCGTTGTTCTCGAAGACGTGGCTTTCCGTGATGATGGGCCAATCCTTTACTGCAAGACCAAACCAGACGAGGCCGACCGGCTTCTCCGGCGAACCGCCGTCCGGTCCGGCGACGCCCGTAACCGCCATGGCTATGCCTGCCCTGGAACGCGCAAGCGCTCCCGCAACCATCTCATATGCGGTCTCGCGCGAAACGGCACCATAAGCGTCGAGCGTGGCGGCGGAAACGCCGAGCATCTCCATCTTGGCTTCATTGGAGTAGGTGACAAAGCCGCGATCGACCACGGAGGACGATCCCGCTATGTCGGTCAGGGCAGCGGCGATCATACCGCCGGTGCAGGATTCTGCCGTGGCGGCCATGATACCGTGGTCGCGGCATGCCTTGAGAAAGGCGATCGCAAGTTGTTGAAGATCGCTCATTCGGGCAGTTCCCCCGGATAAACCACGCTGGCGGTCGCAATCGCGGCGATGCCTTCCTCGCGGCCGACAAACCCTAGCTTTTCATTGGTGGTCGCCTTTATGGAAATGCGATTTTTGGTGATTCCGAGCATTTTCGACAGCGCCTCTGTCATTGCCTCGCGATGCGGCCCAACGCGCGGCGCTTCGCAAATCAGGGTGATGTCGGCATTGGCGATCCGGCCGCCGTTTGAGCGCACGATCTTCGCGGCATGCTCCACGAAGATGTGCGATGCCGCTCCCTTCCATTGCGGATCGGAAGGCGGGAAATGCGTGCCGATATCGCCGGCGCCGCAAGTCGCCAGCAGCGCATCCGTCAGCGCATGAAGCCCGACATCGGCGTCCGAATGGCCGGAGAGCCGCTTGCCATGCGGGATGGCGACGCCGCACAGCGTGACGTGATCGCCGGGCTCGAAGGAGTGCACATCGTAGCCATTGCCGGTGCGGACGTCGGGAAAGCTTGAGCTACGTCCGCCAAGGCGTTGATCTGCCATGAAAATATCCCTTGCCCACGTGAGTTTGACATTGTCGGGCGAGCCGAGAACGATCCGCACCGGAATATCCGCCCACTCCGCGATTGCCGCGTCGTCGGTGAAATCGATACGTCCGGCTTCGAATGCACGGCGATGCGTTTCGCGGATCAATTCGAACGGAAAACCCTGCGGAGTCTGCGCCGCATGAAGGCCGGCCCGAGGGACGGTTTCCGCGATCGTGCTGTCTGAGGCCTCGCGCTTCAGCGTGTCGGAAACGGGCAAAGCGGGCAGCGCGCCATGCTTTTCATCGATGGCGGCAATCACGCGGTCGATCATTGATGCATCGACGAACGGACGCACGCCATCATGAATGAGCACGGCTTCCGGCTGGTGGCCGTCAAGCGCCTGCAGCGCAAGCCATGTCGATTCCTGCCGCGTCCTGCCGCCTTTCACCGTCACCACCCGGTCTGGGAGCGCGCCTGCCGCTTCTGCGAAAAGTGCGTCATCATCAGGATGTATCGCAACGACGATAGGTCCGATGCTGGGGTGGTTGGAAAAAGCATCCAGCGTCCAGGCGATGACGGCGCGCCCGCCGATCCTGCGATATTGCTTGGGACCGTCGGTTTGCCCGGCACGCTCGCCACGCCCGGCTGCGAGAATGATCGCTGCGATGGACCGCTTTCCGGTTGATTCAGGTTGCTCTATTACCATGCGAGACGCATAGTCGCAGCCCGGCCCGAAGGCCAGCGATTTCCCGAAACCGCCACATTGTTGAAACACTTCGACGTTGCATGCGCAGCCAAAACTGGCTAGAGAATGTGCAACAAGAAGGATTGCTTGGTATTTGTGCATGCCTGATTTCACGGACCTTGCCAAACCGCTCGAAATCGGTGGCGTCAAAATCCGCAATCGCGTTTTTCTCGCGCCGATGTCCGGTGTCACGGATTTGCCGTTCCGTGAGCGCGCCTATGTGCATGGGGCCGGGCTCGTCGTCTCCGAAATGGTAGCCAGCGGAGAACTGGCCAAGGGGCACGCCGAGTCGGCGCGGCGCATCAGGCATTCGGGACTGCCGGTGCACATGGTCCAGCTAGCCGGCCGCGAGGCTGGCCATATGGCTGAAGGCGCGCGGATCGCAGTCGGCGAGGGCGCCGATATCGTGGATATCAATATGGGCTGCCCGGCCAAGAAGGTAACCGGCGGCTATTGCGGCTCGGCGCTGATGCGCGATCTCGACCATGCCCTGACGCTGATCGAGGCGGTCGTCGGCGCTGTCGATGTGCCGGTCACGGTGAAGATGCGGCTTGGCTGGGACGAAAGCGCGCTCAACGCGCCGATCCTCGCACGCCGGGCAGAGCAGGCGGGGGTGAAGATGGTCACCATCCACGGCCGCACCCGCTGCCAGTTCTATCAGGGCAAGGCCGACTGGCGGGCAATCGCGCGCGTCAAGGCAGCCGTATCCATACCCGTTGTCGCCAATGGCGACGTCTGCACAGCCGCCGACGCAGCCGGCATTCTGGCGCAATCCGGCGCTGATGCCGTGATGGTCGGGCGCGGAAGCTATGGATCGCCGTGGGCCGCGGGAACGATTGCTGCGACAGCGGCAAACATTGGCGCGCCGGGGCTGCCGCAAACATCCGAACAGCTCGCCGACTATGTGATCGCGCACTACGAGGACATGCTGGCGCATTACGGCGTGGAAAGCGGCCTGCGTCAGGCCAGAAAGCATCTTGGCTGGTATCTGGATCGCCATGCCGACGGCCTTGTGGCAGAGCTGCGGGCGAAAATCCTGACATCCTTCGACCCGGCCATCGTAATCCGTACATTGAGACAGGCTTTCAAGGCGCAAGCCGAAATGCCTGCGAGGAACGCTGCATGAGCATAATGGACACACCGGTGAGCGCTGCGGATGCGGCCCAGATCGTGCTCAACACGATCCGCCGACCGGTCGTCATGATCGCGCCGGACGATTTTATCTCCTACGCCAACGCCGATGCTGAGGACTTCTTCCGCTCCAGCGCAAATGTTCTGGCGCGCAACACGCTGGCGCGGTTCGTACCGTTCGGCAGCCCGATCCTGGCGCTGGTCGAACAGGTTCGTGAACGGCGCGCACCCGTCAACGAATATCGCGTCGATGTGTCTTCGCCGCGTCTCGGCATCGAGAAGGTCGTCGACATCTATGTCGCGCCGGTGCCGGAACTGCCGGGCTCGGTCGTCGTGATGTTCCAGGAACGGTCGATGGCCGACAAGATCGATCGGCAGATGACGCATCGCGGGGCAGCGCGTTCCGTGACTGGGCTTGCGGCGATGCTGGCGCATGAGATCAAGAACCCGCTGTCCGGCATTCGCGGCGCAGCACAGCTTCTCGAGACGGCGGTTTCCGACGAGGATCGCGCTTTGACGCGGCTGATCACCGACGAGACCGACCGCATCGTCTCGCTGGTCGATCGCATGGAGGTCTTTTCGGACGAGCGCCCGATCGACCGCTATCCGGTCAACATCCACATCGTGCTGGACCACGTGAAGGCGCTGGCCAAGAACGGTTTTGCTAACAAGATCAATATATTGGAAGAATATGATCCATCACTTCCTTCGGTCTTTGCCAACCGTGACCAGCTCATCCAGATCTTCCTCAATCTGATCAAGAATGCGGCCGAAGCCATCGGCTCGAAGCCCGACGGCGAAATCACGCTCTCCACCGCCTTCCGTCCCGGCATGCGTGTTTCGGTGGCAGGGTCGCAGGATCGCGTATCGCTGCCGCTGGAGTTCTGCGTTCACGATAATGGGCCGGGCGTATCGGAAGACATACTGCCGATCCTGTTCGATCCGTTCATCACCACCAAGCCGAACGGCTCCGGTCTTGGACTGGCGTTGGTCGCCAAGATCGTCGGCGAGCATGGCGGCATCATCGAATGCGAATCCACCCCGCGCGGCACCACGTTCCGTGTGCTGATGCCGGCGTGGAAAGAAACGGCGCCGCACCATGACGGCGCAAGCGAAGGACACCGGAAATGACGGTCCGCGGCAATATTCTCGTAGCGGATGACGATGCCGCCATCCGCACCGTGCTCAATCAGGCGCTGTCGCGCTTCGGGCATGACGTTCGCGTCACCTCCAACGCAGCCACGCTGTGGCGCTGGGTGGCGGCGGGCGAGGGCGATCTGGTTATTACCGACGTGGTGATGCCCGACGAAAACGCCTTCGACATGCTGCCGCGCATCAAGAAGGCGCGGCCGGAACTGCCGGTCATCGTCATGAGCGCGCAGAACACCTTCATGACCGCAATTCGCGCCTCCGAAACCGGCGCTTACGAATATCTGCCCAAGCCGTTCGACCTCACCGAACTCCTGAACATCGTCAACCGCGCCCTGTCGGAGCCCAAGCGCCCGAAGATCGAGCCACGGCACGACGACCAGCCGGAGACGATGCCGCTGGTCGGGCGCTCGGCGGCTATGCAGGACATCTACCGCATGCTTGCCCGCATGATGCAGACCGACCTGACGGTGATGATTTCGGGCGAATCGGGCACCGGCAAGGAACTGGTGGCACGCGCGCTGCATGAATATGGCCGCCGCCGTAACGGTCCCTTCGTGGCGATCAACATGGCCGCCATCCCGCGTGACCTGATCGAATCGGAGCTGTTCGGCCACGAGAAAGGCGCTTTCACCGGCGCGCAGAACCGTTCGACCGGCCGTTTCGAACAGGCCGAGGGCGGCACGCTGTTCCTCGACGAAATCGGCGACATGCCGATGGAGGCGCAGACAAGGCTGCTGCGTGTGCTGCAGCAGGGCGAATACACGACCGTCGGCGGTCGCACGCCGATCAAGACGGACGTGCGCATCGTCGCTGCGACCAACAAGGATCTGCGCACGCTGATCAATCAGGGACTATTCCGCGAGGATCTTTTCTACCGCTTGAACGTCGTGCCGCTTCGGCTTCCGGGACTGCGCGAGCGTTCGGAGGACATTCCCGATCTGGTCCGGCACTTCTTCAAGCAGGGCGAAGCTGAGGGATTGCAGGTCAAGCGCATTTCGAGCGGCGGCCTTGAGCTGATGAAGCGCTACCCGTGGCCGGGCAATGTGCGCGAACTGGAAAATCTGGTTCGCCGGCTGGCCGCCCTTTATGCGCAGGACGAAATCTCGCCCGAGATCATCGAGACCGAGCTCAAAACCGGCGACCAGCAGACGATGAGCGGCGGTACCCTCGTTCCCGACGATCTGTCGATCGGTCAGGCCGTCGAACATTTCCTCCAGCGGTATTTTGCCTCCTTTGGTGGCGAACTTCCGCCGCCGGGGCTTTATCAGCGCATCCTTGCCGAGGTCGAATTCCCGTTGGTGCTGGCGTCGATGACGGCAACCCGCGGCAATCAGATCAAGGCCGCGGAACTCTTGGGCTTGAACCGCAATACGCTGCGCAAGAAAATCCGCGAACTCGGCGTCAACGTCTACCGGGCTTCCAAGCAGGGATGATTTCGCGGTGGATTTCCGCCGCAATCGCGTCAAACTTTACCGCCGTCGCCACTTTTGTTGCATAATCGCCACAATGTGTTGCATAGATTCAACGCAATTGTAGGCTTTGCAAGCGGCGGCATGACGACTCAGAGTTCAATATTCGCGCGATCTGTCTTCCCGGCAGCGCGCACTGATGGCAGGCGGCTTCTGGCTTTGCCCGGCGTCATAGCCGTGGTCGGCGCTCTGCTGACCGCTGCGGTGTCGTTTGCCATATTGGTCGGCGCGACCCCGCTTACGCCCAATCCGACGATCACCCTCATCATCATCGGTGCCAATGCGGGGTTCATCCTGTTCCTTGCCGCGCTGGTGGTGCGCGAGGTTCACCGCATTCTCAATGCGCGCCGAACCGGCAAGGCGGCATCGCGCCTTCACGTGCGCATCGTCACCATGTTTGCGCTGGTTGCCGCGGTGCCGGCGCTTGCGGTGGCAATCATTGCTTCGATCACGCTGAATATCGGCCTCGATCGCTGGTTCGAAATCCGCACCAAGACGATCGTCAATTCCTCGCTCTCCATCGCTGACGCCTATGTCCTGGAAAACGGCCGCAATCTTATGGGCACGACGCTGTCGATGGCCTACGACCTTGACAATGCGAGGGCGCTCTACAGCCTCGACCGGACCGGTTTTCGCAATTTCATGAGCCAGCAGGCCACCGGCCGTTCGCTGGCACATGCAGCCCTGATCAAGGCGGATGGATCGTTCGTCATGACCGCGCAGACGACCGCCGATTTCCCGATGCCGGAGCCGCCGCCGGGTGCCGCGGCAGAAGCCAATGAAACGCCGCAGATGATCGAGCCGCGCACCCGCAACATCGTCGGTGCGATCATCAAGCTGAAGGAGATCGAAGGGGTCTACCTCTACACGATCCGCCTCGTCGATCCGGAGGTCATCAAGGCCCGGGAGATCGTTCGCGCCAATACCGACGAGTATCGCGGGCTGGAAGTAAACCGCCGCACCTCGCAGGTAGCACTCGCGCTTCCTTACCTGTCGCTCACGCTCATCGTCGTTTTGTCGGCCATCTGGACCGGGATCGCGGTCGCGGACCGCCTCGTGCGTCCGATCCGGCAGTTGATCGGTGCAGCCGACGACGTCTCTACCGGCAATCTCGACGTTTCCGTGCCCGTCCGTCAGTCCGATGGCGATGTTGCGTCGCTGGGCGATACATTCAACAAGATGATCCTGCAGCTCAAGTCGCAACGCAACGAAATCCTGCAAGCCAAGGATCTGGTGGATGAAAGGCGGCGCTTTTCCGAAGCCGTTCTGGCCGGCGTCACGGCCGGCGTCATCGGCGTCGATCCATACGGCATCGTGACCATCGTCAATCGCTCCGCCGAGACCATGCTGGCGATATCGGCCGAAACCTCGATGGGCCAGAACCTGTCCGCCATTCTGCCGCATGTCGGCCGCGTCTTCGAAATCTGCCGCAGTTCAGGCCGCCCTGCATATCGGGAGCAGGTAACGTTCTACCGCGCCGGTGCAGAGCGCACCTTCAATGTGCAGGTGACGATCGAAGAAGACGACAACGAGCATGGCGAGAAATCCTACGTCGTGACCGTCGATGACATCACCGACCTGATGCAGGCGCAGCGCACCTCCGCCTGGGCCGACGTCGCCCGTCGCATTGCCCATGAAATCAAGAACCCGCTGACACCGATCCAGCTCTCCGCCGAGCGCATCAAGCGCCGCTACGGCAAGGTCATCACCGAGGATCGCGAGGTTTTCGATCAATGCACCGACACGATCATCAGGCAGGTTGGCGATATCGGCCGCATGGTCGATGAATTCTCCGCCTTCGCACGCATGCCAAAACCGGAAATGCGGAACATCGACCTGCGCGAAGCGCTGCACGAGGCCTCCTTCCTGGTCGAGGTCAGCCGTTCCGACATCGCTTTCGAGCGTGATTTCGGCAGCGCACCGCTGAAGGGCACCTTCGACAGCCGCCTTCTGTCCCAGGCATTCGGCAACGTCATCAAGAACGCGGCCGAGGCGATCGAATCTACCGAGCGAGAGGGCAGCGAACCGGGCGTTATCCGGATACAGGCGCGGCTTCAGGGCACGATGATTCGTGTCGACGTGATCGACAATGGAAAGGGCCTGCCACGCGAGAATCGCCAACGGCTTCTCGAGCCCTATATGACCACACGCGAAAAAGGCACCGGCCTTGGCCTGGCGATCGTCAAGAAGATCATCGAGGACCATGGCGGGCAATTGGAACTTCATGACGCACCCGCCGATTTCCACGGCGGGCGCGGTGCGATGATCAGCATTCTGCTTCCTTCCGTCACCGAAGCTTCGGCAAAGGGGCAAGGTGGCGGAAACGTTGAAAACGAACGAGAAACTGAAAAGGTCGATAATGGCGTCTGACATTCTCATCGTCGATGACGAAGAAGATATCCGCGAACTTGTCGCCGGGATTTTGAGCGACGAGGGTCATGAAACCCGCACGGCCCACGATGCCGACAGCGCCCTTGCGTCAATTGCCGATCGCGTGCCGAGGCTGGTGTTCCTCGACATCTGGCTGCAGGGTTCGCGGCTCGACGGACTGGCTTTGCTCGATCAGATCAAGGTGATGCACCCAAGCCTCCCGGTCGTCATGATATCGGGCCATGGCAACATCGAGACGGCCGTGTCGGCGATAAGGCGCGGAGCCTATGACTTCATCGAAAAGCCGTTCAAGGCCGACCGGCTGATCCTGATCGCCGAGCGGGCGCTCGAAACCTCGAAGCTCAAGCGCGAGGTTTCCGAACTGAAGATGCGCAGCGGCGAATCCTTCGACCTGATCGGCATGTCGTCGGCCATGAGCCAGTTGCGGCAGACGATCGACCGCGTTGCACCCACCAACAGCCGCGTCATGATCATCGGCCCTTCGGGTTCCGGCAAGGAGCAGGCGGCCCGCGCGATCCATGCGCTTTCGGCGCGCAAGACCGGCCCCTTCGTGTCGGTGAATTCGGCAACGATCACGCCCGAACGCATGGAGATCGAGCTTTTCGGCACCGAATCGAATGGCGGTGGCGAGCGCAAGGTCGGCGCGCTGGAGGAGGCCCATCGCGGCATTCTTTATCTCGACGAAGTGGCCGACATGCCGCGCGAAACGCAGAGCAAGATCCTGCGCGTGCTCGTCGACCAGCAATTCGAGCGGGTAGGGGGCACCAAGCGCGTCAAGGTCGACGTGCGCATCATCTCCTCAACCGCCCAGAATCTCGAAGGCATGATCGCCGAGGGACGTTTCCGCGAGGATCTCTATCACCGTCTGGCGGTGGTGCCGGTGCATGTGCCGGGTCTTGCCGAGCGTCGCGAGGACATTCCCTACCTGGTAGACGGTTTCATCAAGCAGATCGCGAGGCAGGCAGGCATCAAGCCGCGCCGCATCGGCGATGACGCCATGGCCGTGCTGCAGGCACATAACTGGCCGGGTAATGTGCGCCAGCTTCGCAACAACATCGAACGCCTGATGATTCTGGTTCGCGCTGACGATGTCGATGCGCCGATAACGGCCGATCTCCTGCCTTCGGAGATCGGAGATGTCATGCCGCGGGCGCCCAACCAGTCCGACCAGCACATCATGGCGCTGCCGCTGCGCGAAGCGCGGGAAATGTTCGAGAAGGAATATTTGATCGCGCAGATAAACCGTTTCGGCGGCAACATCTCGCGCACGGCCGAGTTCATTGGTATGGAGCGATCGGCACTTCACCGAAAACTCAAATCGCTCGGGGTTTAAGCGTGTTCGATCCACTACACCGGCTGGCGCGCTAAATGCGCGTGATCATCTGCGGCGCGGGTCAGGTCGGCTACGGCATTGCCGAGCGCCTGGCGGCCGAGAAGAATGACGTTTCGATCATCGATACCGCGCCGGAACTCATTCAGGCGGTGCGCGACACGTTGGACGTGCGCGGCTTTGTCGGTCACGGCTCGCACCCCGAAGTGCTTGAAGCAGCCGGCGCACAGAACGCGGACATGATCATCGCGGTCACGCTTCACGACGAGGTCAACATCGTCGCCTGCGAGGTGGCGCATGCATTGTTCAATGTGCCGATGAAGATCGCCCGCATTCGCGCGCAATCCTATCTCAAGCCGCATTATCAGGACCTGTTTTCGCGCGAGCACCTGCCGATCGATGTGATCATCTCGCCGGAGATGGAAGTCGGCGAGATGGTGCTGCGCCGCATCGCGCTGCCGGGCGCCACCGATGTCGTGCGTTTTGCCGAGAACAAGATCGCGATGGTGGCGATCGAATGCCTGGAGGACTGCCCGGTCGTGCATACGCCGCTGGCGCAGTTGAGCGAGCTGTTTCCGGACCTCCTGTCGACCGTAGTTGGCGTCACCCGCGGTCAAAAACTGTTCATACCGCATTCGGCAGACCAGCTTTTGCCGGGTGACCTTGCCTATGTCGTCACGCCCAAGGATCAGGTTCGCCGCACCCTGGGCCTGTTCGGTCACGACGAGGAGGAGGCGACGCGCATCGTCATCGCGGGTGGCGGCAATATAGGCTTGTACGTCGCCAAGACCATCGAACAGCGCCAGACCCGCACCAGGATCAAGATCATCGAATCAACGCGCGAACGCGCCGTCACCGTTGCCGACCAGCTTCGGCGCACGGTTGTGCTCCATGGCAGCGCGCTCGAGCAGAAGCTGTTGCTCGAGGCCGATATTCAGGACGCCGACCTGATGGTGGCGCTGACCAACAACGACCAGGTCAACATCCTTTCGAGCGTTATGGCCAAGCGGCTGGGCTGCAAGGCCAATCTGGTGCTGATCAACAATCCGGCCTACCAGGACCTTACCAAGTCGCTCGGCATCGACGCCTACGTCAATCCGGGTTCGATAACGATTTCCCGCGTGCTGCAGCATGTCCGGCGCGGCCGCATCCGCGCCGTCCACAGCATCCAGCGCGGTGCTGCCGAGATCATCGAAGCCGAAGCGCTGGAAACGTCACCGCTCGTCGGCGGCTACCTGCGCGATCTCGACCTGCCGGATGGCATGCGCATCGGCGCAATCTATCGGGACGGACAGGTGCTGAAGCCGAACGGCGCGATGAGAATCAGGCCGAAGGATCGCGTCGTCATCTTCGCTCTTGCCGATGCCGTTCGGCATGTGGAGCAGATGTTTCGCGTCAGCCTGGAATTTTTTTGAAGATTGCCGATCGGCGTCGATATCGGAAAAAGCGCTCTGAAATCGTTGCAATTTGCAATGTCACGATCAACCGCCGGTGGTATCGCCTGTGCTTTCGAAGCATCCGGTGTTTTTGACGTTGCGGAAAAAACGTCAGGCTGATAACGGCTTAGCAGGAATTTACTTCAATATGTCTCGTTCCGCTTGTCGTGGCTTACGACAAGGGGTGGTTTGCGCGCTTGACATGGGTCAATTATTTTGGCGCAGTGGCTCGCAAATCGACGGGGGATCGGCGAAAGATAAGAAAAATGGCGGAACGGTCGCAAAATCTTCAGGATCTATTCCTGAACTCGGTTCGGAAGAGCAAGAACCCACTCACAATCTTTTTGATCAACGGCGTAAAGCTGACCGGCGTGGTGACGTCGTTCGACAATTTCTGTGTGTTGCTGCGCCGCGACGGGCATTCCCAGCTCGTCTACAAACATGCGATTTCCACCATCATGCCGAGCCAGCCGGTTCAGATGTTCGATGGTGAGGAAAGCCAGGGCGCCTGATTGGCTCAAGAAAAACACGCCGGCAGCGGGGCGCATAGATCACGGGCCGATGGCTCGGAGCGCTCCACTGCGGAAAAACCGACCAGCGCCGTCGTCATCGTGCCGGTGCTTTCGCGCCAGCAACGCAACGACGAGGACTCGAACCGTCCGCGCCTGACGCGGTCGGCCGAGGCGCGGCTGGAGGAAGCCGTCGGCCTGGCGCGCGCGATCGATCTCGAGCCTGTGCACACCGCCATCGTCACCGTGAACGATCCGCGCCCGGCAACGCTGCTGGGTAGCGGCAAGGTTGAAGAACTCGCTGGAATCGTTGGCGAAACTCATGCGGACCTGGTCATCGTCGACCATCCGCTGACGCCGGTTCAGCAGCGCAATCTGGAAAAAGAGACCAAAGCCAAGGTGCTCGACCGCACCGGGCTTATCCTCGAAATCTTCGGCCGGCGGGCGCGCACCAAGGAAGGCACGCTGCAGGTCGAGCTTGCCCATCTCAACTACCAGAAGGGGCGGCTGGTTCGAAGCTGGACCCATCTTGAGCGCCAGCGCGGCGGCGCGGGTTTCCTCGGCGGCCCCGGCGAAACGCAGATCGAATCGGATCGGCGCGCCCTGCAGGAAAAGATCATCAAGCTCAAACGCGAGCTTGAGACGGTCCGCAGGACCCGCGACCTTCACCGCGCCAAGCGCAAGAAGGTGCCGTTCCCGGTTGTCGCCATCGTCGGCTACACCAATGCCGGCAAGTCAACGCTGTTCAACCGGTTGACCGGGGCAGGCGTGCTTGCGGAGGACATGCTGTTTGCGACGCTCGACCCGACGCTGCGGCGCGTGCGACTGCCACATGGCACGCCGATCATCCTGTCCGATACGGTCGGCTTCATCTCCGATCTGCCGACCCATCTGATCGCGGCGTTTCGCGCCACGCTGGAAGAGGTGGTCGAGGCCGACCTGATCATCCACCTGCGCGACATTTCCGATCCGGATACGGCAGCGCAGGCCGAGGATGTCGAGCATATTCTGGTTGATCTCGGTGTCGACGCCGCTGACAGCAAGCGCATCGTCGAAGTCTGGAACAAGATCGACAGGCTGGACGAGGGCAATCGCGAACGGCTGCTGGCCGAGAGCGCAAGCGGCAAGCCGCCGGCTCCCCCCGTCGCAATTTCCGCCATCACCGGCGAGGGCATCGACGCGCTTGCAGCATTGATCGAAGAGCGGCTGTCTGGAGAGCTGGAGCCGGTGAATGTGACATTGTCGCCGAGCCAGCTCGGCATGGTCGATTGGCTTTACCGCAACGGCGACATCGTCAAGCGCACGGACAATGAAGATGGCAGTGTGTCGATTTCCATGAAAGCCACCGCTGTCGCGCGCGACGAGATCGAAAGCAGATTACGTCGTAAAAACAACGGGTAACGGCGTTTACTTCGTTTTCTTCGCCTGTTGCCAGAGCTCTTCCATTTCCTCCAGACTGGCTGCCTCAAGGCTTCGTCCCGATGCGTTCAGGGCAGTCTCGACGTAATGGAAGCGGCTGCGGAATTTTTCATTGGTTCCGCTGAGCGCAGCCTCTGAATCGATCTTCAGGTGGCGGCCGAAATTGACCAGCGCGAAGAGCACGTCGCCGAATTCATCCTTGATCGAAGCTTCGTCGGCATTGGCCATCGCCTCGCGTAGCTCGCCGATTTCCTCCTCGATCTTGTCGAGGATCGGCCCGGCTTCGCCCCAGTCGAAGCCGACGCGCGCAGCCTTTTCCTGAAGCTTCAGTGCGCGGGTGAGCGCGGGGAAGGCGACGGGAATGCCGTCGAGAAAGCCGCTGCCATGGTCTTCTGCGTCAAGCCCGCGGGCGAGGCGGGCATTACGCTTCTCGGCCTTTTCCTCGGCCTTGATCTTTTCCCACATGCCCTTGGCCATGCCGGCACTGCGTGCCTTGTCGTCGCCGAAGACATGCGGGTGGCGCCGTATCATCTTGGTGGTGATGGCCTCGACGACGTCGCCGAAGGAGAATTCGCCGGCTTCATTGGCCATCTGCGCGTGGTAAACAACCTGCAGCAGCAGGTCGCCGAGTTCCTGGCGCAGATCGTCGAGATCGCCCCGCGCAATCGCATCGGCGACCTCATAGGCTTCCTCGATCGTGTATGGGGCGATCGTCTCGAAATTCTGCTCGATGTCCCACGGACACCCCGTTACCGGCGCGCGAAGCGCTGCCATGATTTCGATGAGGCGCGAAATGTCGTTGGATGGCTGCATGGAGTGATGCTAGCGCGTTGACGATATTGCCGACATGGGCCTTGCGATGCCCACGCGCATTGTCCACAGATCAGGCGTCGTTGCCGAAATTCAGCTTCGGTTGCTGCAGCAATTGGAGTTCGCCCAGATTGCGGTCGCCGATGGCATCCAGAAGCAGGCGCCCCATCTGCAGGCCCGCATCGGCAAGATCCTCATAGATCGTATCGACCTCGGGGCGGATCAGGCTGAACAGGCCGGAGGTCTGCTTGGCGATGATGCCGACATCTGTTCCGGGCCTGAGCCCGCGGTCGCTCAACGCCGCCATGACGGCCAAAGCCGATACCTCGCCGCTGCAGACATAACCGTCTGGCGGGTTGGGTTGTGCCATTCGCGCAAACACCTGCGCCTTGATATCGGCGGACGTGCTGTCGAGGTCGATGCCTTCGGCAATCTCGAATTCGACGCCGCTTTCGCGCACGGCCCGCATGAAGCCGTACTGGATGTGCTGGAAGAAAGTGAAGCGGCGCGGCGGCAGGATGATTGCCAGCCGCTTGCGACCCTTTTCGATCAGGCGTCTGGTCGCCTCATAGGCGAAGCTGAAATTGTCGTAGTCGACATAGGGGTGAGGGGTGCCGAGTTCGGTGCGGCCGTGGCAGACGAACGGGAAGCCATGTTCGAGAAGCAATTTCACGCGCTCGTCGAAAGGCTCGGTGCGGGAGAAGATGATGCCGTCCGCCATGCGGTTGCGCAGGATGTACCGAATAGGGTCGATGCTCGGCACATTGGCGAAATGCGGCGTGATGACAAGATGGTAGGGCGTGCCGCGAAGCGCTGCTGTCAGGCCGCTGACCAGCGACGTGCCGAAGCCGAGGATTTCGTCGTGCGGATCGAGCACGAGCGAGATGACGTTGGTGCGCCCGGTGCGCAACCGCTGGGCGGCGCGATCGGGCAGGTAGCCGATCTCCTCGGCAACCCGCTGCACCTTCTCACGTGTTTCGAGCGCGATCTGCGGCGCGCCGCCGAGTGCACGCGATACGGTAGTGACGGCGAGCCCCGTTATCTCGGCGATCGTGCGAAGCGTCGGCTTGGCCGTGCCGGCATCGCCCGCGTCGCGTTTGCCGCTTCTGTCGGCACCGTCCATCGTCTCAGCCTTTCGATGCGCCGAAAACCGGCCAATTTATATCGTTATAAATGGAAATCAATACACTGAACAGTGATGCTCGATATCTCGGCAATCATGAATAAACGGTGTTTTTTCAATGTGATGTCCCAACATTCGAACTCAATCGAACGAATGCCTTGACAGGGATAGGATTTATATCGTTATAAATTTGCAGCTGGCGCGATCAATCGCCATGCCATCTGGGAGGATTCTATGTCACTGCGTATGGTTACGAAGCTCGCCGCGGGTGTGGCGCTGATTGCTTTAAGTCTGGGCGGCGCCAAAGCTGCCGACGTCAAGGAAGTCGAAATGCTGCATTGGTGGACGTCGGGCGGCGAAGCGGCTGCACTGAATGTCCTCAAGGGCGATCTGGCGAAGGAAGGCTACGCCTGGAAAGACGTGCCGGTGGCAGGCGGTGGCGGCGACGCTGCCATGACCGCGCTGAAGGCGATGGTCGCAGCCGGTACCTATCCGACCGCCTCGCAGATGCTCGGCTATACGGTTCTCGACTACGCGCAGGCGGGCGTGATGGGCGACCTGACGGAGACCGCCGTCAAGGAAGGCTGGGACAAGTCGGTACCGGCGGCCCTGCAGAAATTCTCCGTCTATGACGGCAAGTGGGTGGCGGCTCCGGTCAACGTCCACTCGGTCAACTGGCTGTGGATCAACAAGGCGGTGATGGACAAGATCGGCGGCTCCGAGCCGAAGACCTTCGACGAACTGATCGCGCTGCTCGACAAGGCCAAGGCAGCGGGCGTCATTCCGCTCGCGCTCGGCGGCCAGAACTGGCAGGAAGCCACCATGTTCGATTCGATCGTCCTGTCGACGGGCGGCCCCGAATTCTACAAGAAGGCGATGAACGACCTCGACGATGAATCGCTGAAGTCCGACACCATGAAGAAGTCCTTCGACAACCTTGCCAAGATCAAGGAATACGTCGATCCGAACTTCTCGGGCCGCGACTGGAACCTCGCCACCGCCATGGTCATCAAGGGCGACGCGCTCGTGCAGGTCATGGGCGACTGGGCCAAGGGCGAATTCGTTGCCGCCAAGAAAGCCCCGGACACCGACTTCTACTGCTACCGCTTCCCCGGCACCGACGGCAGCGTGATCTACAACTCCGACATGTTCGGCATGTTCAACGTTCCGGATGACCGCAAGGCAGCCCAGGTTGCGTTGGCAACCGCCACGCTGTCGAAGAGCTTCCAGTCGGCATTCAACGTCGTCAAAGGCTCGGTTCCGGCCCGTACCGACGTTCCGGACACCGACTTCGATGCTTGCGGCAAGAAGGGCATCGCCGACCTGAAGAAGGCCAATGATGGCGGCACGCTGTTCGGCTCGCTCGCCCAGGGCTATGGCGCCCCGCCGGCAGTGGCCAACGCCTACAAGGACGTGGTCTCCAAATTCGTCCACGGCCAGATCACGACCTCCGAGCAGGCTGTCGAAGAGCTCGTGAAGGCGATCGACGACGCCAAGTAAGCCTTTGAACGACGAAGCCTCTCCCGCCACTGGCGGGGGAGGCACCGTCTCCGGATCAAAACGGCCCTGGGAGGGGACGGACCAATGAGCACGGTTGCCAAGACCGAGACAGACCTGACGCCGGTGCACAGCACGCGGGCGTCCGGGCGGGCATGGTTGCAGGATGCACTGCCGAAGCTCGTTTTAGCCCCGAGCTTTGCCGTCACGATTGTATTCGTCTACGGCTTCATTCTCTGGACGGTCTATCTGTCCTTCACCAATTCCAAGACATTCCCGTCCTATACGCTCACCGGCCCGCGCGCCTATCAGCGCCTCTGGCGCTGGACGTTCGAGAACGATCCGCCGTCGAGTTGGTATACGTCGATCACCAATATGGGGATTTTCGGCTTTCTCTATATCGGCATCTGCCTGGCGCTTGGCCTGTTCCTGGCGATCCTGCTCGACCAGAAGATTCGCGGCGAGGGCGTGCTCAGGCCGATCTACCTCTACCCGATGGCGCTGTCCTTCATCGTCACCGGCGTCGCCTGGAAATGGTTCCTCGACCCCGGGCTCGGCCTCGAGCAGACGCTGCATCAATGGGGCTGGACGAGCTTCCATTTCGACTGGATCAAGAACAAGGATTTCGTCATCTACACGGTGGTGATCGCCGGTGTCTGGCAGGCCTCGGGCTTCGTCATGGCGATGTTCCTGGCCGGCCTGCGCGGCATCGACGGCGAGATCATGAAAGCAGCGCAGATCGACGGCGCCTCGTCTTTCCAGCTCTACCGGCGCATCATCATCCCGATGCTGCGGCCGGTCTTCCTCTCGGCGTTCATCGTCCTGGCGCACCTCGCCATCAAATCCTACGATCTGGTGGTGGCGCTGACCAGCGGCGGGCCCGGCGGCTCGGCCTGGCTGCCTTCCAACTTCATGTATGAATACACGTTCAAGCGAAACGAGATGGCGGTCGGCTCCGCCAGCGCGGTCATCATGCTGATGACCCTCACCGCGATCATCGTTCCCTACCTCTATTCCGAACTGAAGGAGCGGCCGCGATGAGCGCCGCAGCCATTTCCGAACGGCCGAAAACCGGCGCGGGCGGTTCGCGGACGCTCAACCGCATCGTCATATACGGCCTGCTGGCGTTCTTTGCGCTGGTCTACTTGATGCCGCTGTTCGTCATGCTGGTCACCTCGTTCAAGACCATGGACGAAATCCAAAGCGGCAACATGCTCGCTTTGCCCCAATCCCCCACCTTCGAGCCATGGGTGAAAGCCTGGGGCGAGACATGCGTCGGCCTGACCTGCGCCGGTATCAAGGGATATTTCTGGAACTCCATCAAGATGGTGGTTCCGGCGGTGCTGATCTCGACGCTGCTCGGCGCGCTCAACGGCTATGTCCTGACCAAATGGCGCTTTCGCGGCGACACGCTGGTGTTCGGGCTGATGCTGTTTGCCTGCTTCATTCCGTTCCAGTCTGTGCTTTTGCCGATGGCGACTGTACTGGGCAGCCTCGGCCGCTTCGGCATGACACTGCGCAACGCCACGGGCTTCTCGTTCGGCTTCGGCAATCCGACCGTCAACCTGGTTTTCGTGCATGTCGTCTACGGTCTCGGCTTCACGACGCTGTTCTTCCGCAACTATTACGAGGCGTTTCCGACCGAGCTGATCAAGGCCGCGCAGATCGATGGGGCGAGCTTCTTCCAGATTTTCCGGCGCATCATGCTGCCGAACTCGCTGCCGATCTTCGTCGTCACCGTGATCTACCAGTTCACCAACATCTGGAACGACTTCCTGTTCGCCTCCGCCTATGCCGGCACGGGCGACGCGATGCCTATGACGGTGGCGCTGAACAACGTCGTCAACACCTCGACCGGCGTCGTCGAATACAATGTCAACATGGCTGCGGCGATGATCGCGGCACTTCCAACGCTGCTCGTCTACATTATCGCGGGACGCTATTTCGTGCGCGGGCTGATGGCCGGCGCAGTCAAGGGGTAAGGCATGGCGTTTCTCGAAATCCGCAATCTCGAAAAAACCTTCGGCAATGTGAAGGTGCTGAAGGGTATCGACCTGGAAATCGAGGAAGGTGGCTTCCTCGTGCTGGTCGGGCCGTCGGGCTGCGGCAAGTCCACGCTGCTCAATTCGATCGCCGGCCTCGAGACGACAACCGGCGGCACGATCAGCATCGGCGGCAAGGTGATCGACGGGCTGCACCCGTCGCAGCGCGACATCGCCATGGTGTTCCAGTCCTATGCGCTCTACCCGAACATGACAGTCGGTGGAAACATCGCGTTTGGCATGGAAATCCGCGGCGTACCCAAGCCGGAGCGCGACAAGGCGATCGCTCAGGTTGCGGAGATGCTGCAGATCGGCCATCTGCTCGACCGCAAGCCGAGCCAGCTTTCCGGCGGCCAGCGCCAGCGCGTGGCGATTGGCCGGGCGCTTGTGCGCGATCCGCAGGTGTTCCTGTTCGACGAGCCGCTGTCCAATCTCGACGCCAAACTGCGTGTCGACATGCGCACCGAGATCAAGCGGCTGCACCAGCGCATGGGCACCACCATCGTCTATGTCACCCACGACCAGATCGAGGCAATGACATTGGCAACCAAGATCGCTGTGCTGAAGGACGGGCTGCTGCAGCAATCGGGCACGCCGGCCGAGATCTACAACAATCCAGCCAATCTGTTCGTTGCAGACTTCATGGGCTCGCCGGCGATGAACCTGATCCCGGTGACGATTACGAAGAACGGTTCGGGCGTGTCGATTTCAACCAATCGCGACGAGATGGAGCCGCTGGCGCTCGGCATCCCGAACGCGCCGAAGGGACTTGCCGCGCATGACGGCAAGGAAGTGATTTTTGGTATCCGCCCCGAGGCGCTGACTGACCGCGACGGCGCCGACCGCAACGCAAAAAACATCGCCGAAAGCGAATGCCTGATCGAAGTGGTGGAACCTGCCGGCTCCGACACATTCGCCGTCACCCGTCTCGGCAAGAAGCAGGTGACCGCGCGTCTGCGCGCCGACGTCAATGTTGTTGCCGGGCAGAAGACGAAACTGGCCTTCAATCTCGACAAGGCGGTGTTCTTCGATCCGGCCAACGGCCAGCGGATACTCTGAGGAGAAGCCGGTGTTGGCGCCCAGTGATCAGGCCCTGTCGGCAGACGAATCCGCTCGATCTGCGGAACGTTCTCGTTGGGCGCTGTCCTGGGATCGCGGCCATGCGGAAATCTTCGCCATCGGCGGGTCGCTTCACAATCTGACACTGGTTCTGGATGACGGTTCTTCGGTGACGCCATTTGCCGAGGCGCCGTGGATTGACGATACGGAAATTGCCGCCAACACAAACATTCCCGCGCATCTGCGCCAGCTTGGCGGCGAATGGGCCTGCGTCCCGTTCGGCAAAACGGCGGTCGACCCGCATCACCATGGCTATGCCACGGACAATGCCTGGCACGTCACAAGCGAGACGGCGGCTGAGATCGCTCTGGCAATCGACTATCCATCGGATCATCCGATCAAACGGGTCGAACGCCACATTGCCGGTGTGCCGGGCGAAGCGGCCGTCGAAATCACGCTGACTGTCGAAGCGCGGGCGGATTGCCTGCTGCCGGTCGGGCTCCATCCGATTTTCCGGATGCCAGAGCAGGGCAAGAGGCTGCTGCTTGATCCGGGTGTTTTCTCGCAAGGCCATACATTTCCTGAAATCGTCGAACCAGGCGTGTCGCGCCTGAAACCCGACGATATATTCGCCTCGCTTGAACAGGTTCCGCTGGAGAACGGAAGCGTTGCCGATCTTTCCAGTCAGCCAAGCGGTCTTGCCGAGGAGATCATCCAGATCGACGGTGCGTCCGGCTGCATAAGGATTCTCTATCCCGATGATGGCTATCGCGTTCAACTCGACTGGAACCGGGATGATTTTCCCGCCGCATTGATCTGGCTCTCCGATCGCGGGCGCAGCGCGCCGCCATGGTCGAGCAGCTTTCGCGGTGTCGGCATCGAGCCGGTGAACGCCTGGTTCGACGACACACGTTTTGCTCCCCAGGCGCCTGACAGTCTTTCGCTTGGAAGGAATTTCACCGCCGGCGAACGATGGACCACACGCTACAGGATTTCCGCGTCCAGAATGGATGCTTCGACACATGAAGGAACTTCGACATGAAACGCTCCCGCATCAATGAGATCATCCGCGAGGGCGACGCCTTCATTCGCTCCTTCGGCTATGTCATGCCGCCCTTCGCCTATTGGTCGCCGGAGGAACTGAAGACGCGCCGGCCTGCCGGTATCGTCGATTCCCGCCTTGGCTGGGACATCACCGATTACGGGCAGGGCAAATATGACGAGCTCGGCCTGTTCCTCTTCACCGTCCGCAATGGCCGCGCCGAGGATCTGACGCGCGGCACCGGCATGCTCTATGCCGAAAAGATCATGATCTCGCGCAAGGACCAGCTGTCGCCGATGCACCGCCACATCGTGAAGGCCGAGGACATCATCAATCGCGGCGGTGGCAAGCTCGTTCTGGAACTTTTCATGCCGGCTGAAGACGGCGGCATCGATCGCCACAAGGAAGTAGAAGTTCCGACCGACGGCGTGGTGAGAAAACTGCCGGCAGGCGGACTGTTGAAGCTCGATCCGGGCGAGAGCGTGACCCTGCTCCCGGGCGTATGGCACGCATTCTGGGGCGAGGGTGGCGATGTGCTGATTGGGGAAGTTTCCACGGTCAACGACGACCTCACCGACAACATCTTTGCCGATCCGATCGGCCGTTTTTCCAACATCGAGGAAGACGAAGCACCGTTGCGCCTGCTTGTCTCGGACTACGACCGTTTCATCGACGGCAACGCCTGACTGCCGATTAAACGAACAAACGGCGGCCTCGCTTGACGCGAAGCCGCCGGTTTTGTCTCAGATCAATGCCAGTTCTTCAGGCCAAGCAGCTTCTTGCCGAGTTCAGTCAGTTCGGCGGTCTTGGCATTTTTCTTCTCCCAGTCGCGCGGGTCGCCGGGGAAGGAGGCGCGCTGCGGGGCTTCCAGTTCGCGCCATGAGGTGACGCGCGCGGTGCGCTCGACCAGATCGTCCTCGTCGGCCGGGAACATCGAGATGTATTGCGCCATCCGCACGCGGTCTTTGGAGTAGTTCGGGCGCACCCCGTGGGCCAGGAGTGTGTTGAAAATCAACAGGTCACCGGGATTCATTTCGATATTGGTTATGGTCAGTCCGGCCAGGTCCGGATGGTGCGGATCGCGGTCTTCCGGCTGCGTCTTCACCCACTCCTCGAAATTCGAAAACAACTCGGGAATGCACTGGAAGCCGCCGATATCGCCGTCCTGCTTGACGAGCGAAAGTACGCCCTGAACGCCGATCGGCAGCGGGCGCAGCGACGTATCGCTGTCCCAGTGGATGAAGCCGTTGACATTGCCGGGGGTCTTCTTGGGCGGATTGAGGTTGGCGCGGTCGATCGCCACCCAAAGCTCTTCCATGTCCCATATGTCGACGAAGGCGTCGTAGACGCGCTGCATCTGGCGATTGTCCCATAGATGCTGGTGATTGTAGATTTCCACCATGCCGGCGCCGTTGAGCTCCTTCATCTGGTGGTCGCGCCGCTGCGGCGCATACCAGGTGGAAGGGTCCTTCGGGTCCTTCTCGTCGAATTCCCAAAGCAGATCGACGAGCTGCTGCACATTTTCCTGCGGCACCGCATTGCGCACGATGACATAGCCCCTGGTGATCCAGTGCTGCCAGTCGGCCTCGCTCAACACCCGTAGCGGCAGCTTCTTCTCGATGTCCTTGAGCTGCGTCGTGACCTTTTTCGAGGTCGGGTGGGCGTCCTGTTTCAAATCCGTTGCATGCGCCATGGGTTTCTCCTCCATCTCAAACCATGATGATGCTGAAGGATACCGCTTGCTGGCCCCCAATGTTGTACTCGCACGGCACATACTGATACTATCTTGGCGTTTTGGATTGAAAGAAGCCAGAATGAAGCCGTTCCTGGAAAGATTGCGGCCTGAGCCGGGTACATCCTGGGCGATGCTCAATCGTCGCCTCGATGACGGGATTCCGTTTCAATGGCACCACCATCCCGAGCTGGAGCTGACGCTGACCTGCAATTCACGCGGCCAGCGTTTCATCGGCGATCACATCGGAAGCTACGACGACGGCGACCTCGTGCTGATCGGCCCGAACCTGCCGCACACATGGCATTCGACCGAGAAGATTGAAGACAGCGCGCCGCACGTCGCGCTGGTGATGTGGTTTCTACCCAGTTGGGCAAACACGCTGAGTGCCACACTCGTCGAATTCAGCGCCATTGCGTCCATGGTGGAGCGCGCCGCAAACGGCCTGAGGTTTAGACAGTCCTATGCCGACCGTGCACGTCCGCTGATCGAAGACCTGTTCTCGCGATCGCCTGACGAGCGCTTGCTCAGCCTTCTGCGTGTGCTCAACATGCTGGCGCAGGATGCAGGCGCCGAACCCCTTGCCAGCGCCAGAAGCGTTCCTGCGCGCGCCGGCGTCGATCGCTCGCGGCTCGACCGCGTGCTCGACCATATTCATCTGAACTACGCTTCAGGCCTGTCGCTTGGCGAACTGGCCGAGGTCGCAGCCCTCAGCCCGTCGGGCCTGCACCGCCTGTTTCGGAGGCATGCGCATGTTTCCATATCGGACTACATCATGCGCCTGAAAGTGGGCGAAGCCTGCGCAATGCTCTCGGGCACGGAAAGACCCATCGCTCATATCGCCGATGCGGTCGGATATGAAACGCTTGCCAATTTCAACAGGCAATTCAAGGCATTGAAAGGCCTCACACCGCGCGAGTATCGCAACAGCTTTCAAGACACGCGCTAATATATCGTGACCGGCGCTCGCCGCATTCTTGCCCGTTTGCGAACACAATCGGTTAATGGCGTGCTAATTAATTCCTGCGTAAAAGGAGAGTTGCGGTAGGGATGCCAGACGCTGTGCGGCGTTATTCGAGGCGTCCCTTTACATGTTCTGCGTAGGTGCATGAGAACGTCTGGGGACCATCACTAATGCTTATTCTGGCGCGCGGGCATTTTCGCCGCGCTTCCACCATTGCCATTCTGGCGCTTTCCGCCGCAGCTCTCGTGGCCTGCGCGTCTGCGCCGTCGAAGCCTGTTGCCGGCAAGAAGCGGTCCAAGGAATATTTCGCCGAATCCGAATATGGCGTGAGAGCGAGCCCTCGCGTCTCCAATTTGCGCTCCAACCTGCCGCGTGGCGGCGGTCGCGACCAGACCGGGAAGCCGTATATGGTTCGCGGCAAGATGTACTACCCGAAGGAAGACAAGGGCTACAAAAAGGTCGGCGCTGCCTCCTGGTATGGCGACGCCTTTCATGGTCGCCTGACTGCTAACGGTGAAATCTATGACATGACGCATCTAACGGCAGCGCATCCGACGATGCCGCTGCCCAGCTATGCCCGCGTCACCAATCTGAAGAACGGCAGCTCCGTCATCGTCCGCGTCAACGATCGTGGGCCTTACTCGGATGGCCGCATCATCGATTTGTCCAAGCAGGCAGCCGACATGCTGGATTATTCGCATGTCGGCGTCGCCAAGGTGCAGGTGGAATATGTCGGCCGCGCGCCGCTCGAGGGGCGTGACGATCAATACCTGATGGCCTCGTACCGGCCGGGCAATGCTGCGCCCGATCCTTCGGACGGCCTGCCCACCGGCGTGATGATCGCCATGAATGGGGCAACGCCAAGTGGCAGCGCTGCGGCAACGCCGTTTCCCGGCGTGATGACCGATGCGCCGCCCTTTGCGCCCGCCGCTGGCTCGGCAGCGCAATCGGTTGCGTTCGGCAATATCGTGCTGCCGGAATTCGGCCCGATCGTTCCGGAGCGCCCGCAAGGCGCACCGACGCAGCTTGCTCTTGCCACCATGTCCTATGCAGACGAGCGCATTCACAGCGCAGCCAACGCCTTCGCAGCGCTCGACGGCACGCGCATGTCGGCAAACGACGTCACGCAATCCTGGAAGCGGCTCAATGCGAGCCAGACCCCACCGGATGCGTTCGTGGCCTACGTCGCGGTCGGTACGTTCCATTCGAAGGGTGAGGCAGACCGCCTTTCCCGAGCGCTTTCTGCTGTCGGCAAGACAACGGTCGAGAAATCGATGGCCGATGGCGCCACGTTCTACACGGTCAGCCTTTTCAGCGATGGACGCACCTCGCTGGACGACATGCTCGAAACGGCTTGGTCGCACGGCGCGCCGGACGCGATGACGATCCGCAACTGATCCAGCTACCAAACACGTGATGCAAGGCTTGACGGCGAAAGGTTGATCCTGTCGCTGAAAGCCTGTTACCGTCCGTGCATCGTCCAGGCAACGGGACTCACCATGTCAGTCAGGTCTTCTCCCTTCGCTGCGGTTTTCGGCTTCGCGCTTGTCTTCTTGCTGTCTATGCAAGCACAGGCACAACTCTTTGAAACAAAAGCGAAACAGGCCTTCATGGTCGATGCCGAAACCGGTTCGATCCTGTTCTCGAAAGACGCTGACGCGCTGATTCCGCCGGCATCCCTGGCCAAGCTGATGACCATGGAAGTCGTGTTCAATGCGATCAAGGCAGGGCGCTATACGCTGGACGACACGTTCGCAGTCAGTGAAAACGCCTGGCGCACCGGTGGCGCAAGCTCAGGTGGCTCCACCATGTTCGCCAAGCTGAAGTCGACCATCCGCCTCGAAGACCTGATCCAGGGCGTCGTCGTGCAGTCGGCTAACGATGGCTGCATCATCATCGCGGAAGGCATGGCCGGTTCGGAAGCCAACTTTGCTGCGCTGATGACCGACCGTGCACGCGAACTCGGCTTGACCAAGTCTGTGTTCGTGAATTCGACCGGACTGCCGGCCGAAGGGCAGGTCGTCACGGTGCGCGAACTCGTGCAGCTCGGCATGCACATCTGGAAGACCTATCCGGAATATTACAAATATTATTCGCAGCGCGATTTCACCTGGAACAAGATCACCCAACGCAACCGCAATCCACTTCTGGCCATGGATATCGGCGCCGACGGCATGAAGACGGGCTTCACCGAAGAGTCCGGCTACGCCATCGTCGGCTCGGTCAGCCGCGACGGCCGGCGCATCTTTGCGGCTCTCAGCGGCATGACCAGCGACCGCGAGCGCGCGGAAGAAGCACGCAAGCTGCTCGACTGGGGCATGCGTTCCTTCGAGAAGACCGAGCTTTTCGCGGATGGAGAGGTGGTTGCTGAGGCCACCGTCTATGGCGGCGCCAAATCCGGTGTCGAACTGAAAGCCAAGGGGCCGGTTTCAATTCTGGTGCCGATCACCAACAAGGACCGTTTCAACGCACGCATTATCTACAACGGTCCGATCGTTGCGCCGGTGGAGGAGGGCACGCAGATCGGCACCTTGCGTGTTTCTATCGGCGACACGCTCAGCCAGGAAACGCCGCTCTATGCGGGCGAAAGCGTCGGGCTCGGCTCGTTGCATCAGCGCGCGCTGGACGCGGTCGGCGAACTGCTTGTTGGCTGGCTGCGCAAGGCGCCGCAGACATAGACCTTTCGGCGCGCGCGGCATAAGACAGGTTCGGCTGGTTCGGATCAATTCATCCGGCCAAACGAGGAATGGACTGAATTGGCGCGCGGACTTTTCATAACTTTCGAAGGCGGCGAGGGGGCCGGCAAGTCGACGCAGATCAAGCGGCTGGCCGACAAATTGCGCGCCAAGGGCTACGGCCTGACCGTGACGCGCGAGCCCGGCGGCTCGCCCGGCGCCGAGGCTGTGCGCCATGTCATCCTGTCGGGTGCTGCCGAATCTTTCGGCCCGAAAATGGAAGCGCTGCTGTTTGCGGCTGCCCGCTCAGATCACATCGAGCAGGTGATCCGCCCTGCAATCGAGCGCGGCAATATCGTGCTTTGCGACCGTTTCGTCGATTCGTCGCGGGTCTATCAGGGCGGAGCGGGCAATCTCGAACCGGAATTCATGGCCACGATCGAGCGTGTTTCGGTCAACGGCATGATGCCGGACCTGACTCTGATCTTCGATATCGATCCGGCAATGGGACTGGAACGCGCAACCGTACGGCGCGGTGATGAAGTCGCTGACCGCTTCGAGAAGGAAACGCTGGAGATCCACCGCAAGCGCCGCGAGGCCTATCTCGAAATCGCCCGCAACGAGCCCGAACGCTGCGTCGTCATCGATGCGGCGCAGAAGCCTCATGACGTCGAGGACGTGGTTACTGCGACAGTCTTTGCCGCGCTGGAAGCCCATGTGGGCGCCACTGGCGACCGGGCGCAGGAGGCTTGATGTTCGAACGCATTGCACCCGAACAGCACGACACGCTTGACGGCGTGCCGGAACCTTCGGAAAACCCGCGGCTCTTCGGACATGGCGAGGTGGCCGAGATGCTGGCTTCCGCCTACCGCGCCGGCAAGCTGCCGCATGCCCTGCTTCTCGCTGGCCCGCAAGGCATCGGCAAGGCGACGCTGGCCTTCCACCTCGCGCATCATCTGTTGAAGTATCCGTCGAGCCAATCAGCTCCGGCAGCACTTGCCAATCCTGACCCGGCGTCATCACTGTTTCGGCAGATCGCCACGGGCGCGCATCCCGCGATCCTGCACCTGACGCGGCCGCTCAACGACAAGACGAAGAACTTCAAGACGGTTCTGACCGTCGATGAAATCCGCAAGGTGAACCGCTTCCTGTCGATGACGTCCCATGACGGCGGCTACCGCGTGGTCATAGTCGATCCCGCCGACGACATGAACACCAATGCGGCGAACGCGCTTCTCAAGAACCTTGAAGAACCGCCGTCGCGCACCGTCTTCATCCTGATCGTGCATTCGCCGGGCAGCCTGCTGCCGACCATCCGCTCGCGCTGCCAGACGGTCCGGCTTTCGCCGCTGACGCCGCAAGACTTGATGAAGGTTCTTGCCAGCGCTGAATCGCCGCCGCCGGATGGTGAGCAGGCTCGTGCGGCCCTTGCCGAGCGCGCTGGGGGCAGCGCACGCGCCGCCATCCTTCTGACGCAATATGGCGGCTTGGAAATTGCCGAGGCGATCGACACGCTGGCGGATGCACAAGGGCTGGAAGTTGGCGCGGCGCACAAGCTTGCCGACGTTGTCGCCGCCCGCGATCAGGCGATCCGATTCGACATCTTCAACCGGCATGCGCTCGACAGGCTGTCGGATTCGGCAAGCAATGCGGCCCGCGCCGGCGACCTTGCGCGCGCAAAAAAGCTCTCCGATGCTTGGCAGGAAGCGCTAATGGCTATATCTGAGACGGAAACCTACAACCTCGACAAGAAGCAGCACGCGCTGACCATGATCGACCGCCTGAATGCCGCAATGCGAATGTGACGCTTGTCCGCGCCGGGATGGCAATCGCCGTTCCGATGCGTTATCTGACCGCGACATCTTTCCAAATGCACATTTTTGACGGCGCACTCATGTCACGCGAAAAATTCTATCTGACCACTCCCATCTTCTATCCCAACGGCAACCCGCATATCGGGCATGCCTATACGGATATTGCCAGCGACGTGCTGACCCGGTTCCAGCGGCTGGACGGAAAGGATGTCTTCTTCCTGTCCGGCACCGACGAGCACGGCTTGAAGATGCAGCAGACGGCCGAGAAGGAAGGCATCACGCCGAAGGCGCTGGCCGACAAGAACTCTGCTGTCTTCCAGTCGATGCTGAAGGCGCTTGGGTGCGCCAACGACGAATTCATCCGCACCACTGAGGAACGGCATTACAAGGCCTGCCAGGCCATCTGGGAACGCATGGCCGCCAACGGAGATATCTATCTGGACCGCTACGGCGGCTGGTATTCGGTACGCCAGGAAGCCTATTTCGACGAAGGCGAAACGACTGTCGGCGAAGACGGCGTGCGCCGCGAGCCGCTTGGCTCGCCGGTCGAATGGACCGAGGAAGAAACCTATTTCTTCCGCCTGTCGGCCTATCAGGACAAGCTTCTGGCGCTCTATGAGGAGCGGCCGGATTTCGTCGCACCCACCGAGCGCCGCAACGAGGTGATGAGCTTCGTCAAATCCGGCCTGCGCGATCTGTCGATCTCGCGCACGACCTTCAACTGGGGCGTGCCGGTGCCGGGCGACCCCAAGCATGTCATGTATGTGTGGGTCGACGCGCTGACCAACTACATCACCGCTGCCGGCTTCCCCGACACGGAAAACCCGAAATGGGACTACTGGCCGGCAACCCACATCATCGGCAAGGATATCGTGCGCTTCCATGCCGTCTACTGGCCGGCTTTCCTGATGTCGGCCGGCATTGAATTGCCGCGCCGCGTTTTCGCCCACGGCTTCCTGTTCAACCGCGGCGAGAAGATGTCGAAATCGGTCGGCAATGTCGTCGATCCGTTCGCGATGATCGAGCGCTATGGCCTCGACCAGATGCGCTATTTCTTCATGCGTGAAGTGCCGTTCGGCCAGGATGGCAGCTACAGCCACGACGCCATCGTCAACCGCACCAATGCCGATCTCGCCAACGATCTCGGCAATCTGGCGCAGCGCTCACTGTCGATGATCGCCAAGAACTGCGGTGGCGTCGTGCCGACGCGCGGGGCGTTGACCGATGCGGACAAGGCGATCCTCGATCAGGCGGATGCAGCCCTCGCAACGGCGCGCAAGGCCATGTCGGAGCAGGGGATTCATCACGCCCTTGCCGCGATCTTTGCCGTCGTCGCCGAGGCCAACCGCTACTTCGCGGGGCAGGAGCCATGGGCGCTGAAGAAGACCGATCCGGCGCGCATGGAAACCGTGTTGCACACCACCGCCGAGACGATCCGGCGCGTCGGCCTGATGTGCCAGCCCTATATCCCGACGTCTGCTGCAAAGCTGCTCGACCTGCTGGCGGTGCCGGCGGACGCACGCGGCTTCGACAAGGTGTCGGATGAATACGCGCTGGTTGCGGGCACGCCATTACCGGCGCCGGAACCGGTGTTTCCGCGCTATGTCGAACCGGAAGCACCGGCAGCGTGAGGCCGTTCTAAGATGCTGGTCGACAGTCACTGCCATCTCGACTTTCCGGACTTCGCCGAGGAGCGCGCGGCCATCATCGCGCGCGCCCAGGCCGCCGGCGTCAAACGCATGGTTACGATCTCGACCCGCGTGAAGCGGTTCCCATCGATCCTGGAAATCGCTGAACAATTCGATCCGGTCTTCTGTTCCGTCGGTACGCATCCGCACAATGCCGGCGAGGAGCAGGACGTGACGACTGAAGAACTGGTCAGGCTGTCGGCGCATCCGAAGGTGGTGGCGATCGGCGAGGCGGGCCTCGACTATTTCTACGACAAGGCGCCGCGAGACGCCCAGGCGCGGAGTTTTCGCAATCACATCGCGGCAGCGCGCGAGACGGGGCTGCCTCTGGTCATCCACTCGCGTGATGCTGACGCTGATATGGCGGCGATCCTCGAAGAGGAAACAGGGAAGGGGGCCTTCCCCTTCATTCTTCACTGCTTTTCGTCCGGCCGCGCGCTTGCCGAGACCGGCGTCAAGCTTGGTGGCTACGTCTCGTTCTCGGGCATCCTGACTTTCAAGAAATCCGAGGAATTGCGGGCAATCGCAGCCGACGTGCCGCGCGACCGGCTGCTGGTCGAAACCGACGCGCCGTATCTCGCGCCGATACCGTTTCGCGGCAAGCGCAACGAACCGGCTTATGTCGCGCATACGGCAAAAGTTCTCGGCGAGACATTGGGCGTCAGCGAAGATGAAATCGCCGCAATAACAACCGATAACTTCTTCAGATTGTTCACGAAAATGCCGCGGCCAGCCGCGCTGGGCGGTTGACGGATGGCGGATACGCTTCGCCTGACGATCCTCGGCTGCGGCTCGTCGCCCGGTACGCCGCGCATCACCGGAGACTGGGGAAAATGCGATCCTCAGAACCCCAAAAACCGTCGCATGCGCGCAGCCGCCATGGTCGAGCGCATCAGGCCGGACGGCGCGACGACGCGGGTGGTGATCGACACCGGTCCCGATTTCCGCGAGCAGATGCTGATGGCCGGCGTGAAGCGCATCGACGGCGTGATCTACACCCATGCGCATGCCGACCACATTCACGGCATTGACGATCTGCGCGGCTATGTCCTCGAGCAACGACAGCTGATGGATATTTACGCCGACCAGCCGACACTGGACCGGCTCTATGAAGCCTTCGGCTATTGCTTCAAGACGCCAGCCGGCAGTTCCTATCCGCCGATCCTGCGGGCGCATGAGATCGAACATTCCAACCCCGTCGTGATCGAAGGAGAGGGGGGTGCCCTCACCTTCATGCCGCTGCCGCAGATCCACGGCGACATCATCTCTCTCGGCTTTCGAATCGGCGATCTGGCCTATTGCCCCGATGTAAGCCATTTTCCGCCAGCGACCGCCGAGCGCCTGACAGGGCTGGATCTACTGGTGATCGACGCGCTTCAATATCGCACCCATCCGAGCCATTTTTCGCTCGCTGAGGCGCTGGAATGGATTGATACGCTGGCGCCGAAACGCGCGGTTCTGACGCATATGCATGTGCCGCTGGACTACGACACGGTGAATGCGGAAACGCCGGCTCATATCGAACCGGCGTATGATGGAATGAAACTGGAAATTCCTTTGGAATCAAACTGAAGGCAGAGAAATCTCACCATGGCCGGCAGCATCGAACGCGTCACTGAAGCAGCGGCCGCCGCCGGGCTCGAGATCGAAGTCCGCCGCATGGGTGCTTCCACGCGCACGGCGGAAGAAGCAGCCGAACAATGCGGCTGCAGCGTTGCCCAGATCGTCAAATCACTGATCTTCCAGGGAGAGAATAGCGGACGGCTCTATCTCTTCCTGCTTTCCGGATCTAACCAGCTCGACCTTGCCAAGGCAGCGGCTTTGGCCGGCGAACCGCTCAAGCGAGCCGATCCACGCTATATTCGCGACGAAACCGGCTTTGCCATTGGCGGCGTTTCGCCGATCGGTCACAAGGCGGCCATCCCGGCATTTGCCGATCGATCACTGTTGTCGTTGCGCCAAGTCTGGGCCGCAGCCGGCGCGCACGATGCCGTCTTCGCCGCCGAACCGGAAGCCTTGCTCACAGCCGCACGCGCAGCCATAGCCGACCTTGCGGCAGGCTAGAAAAGCAGGCATGTGAAAGGTGAGAAATGCAGCCGAGGTCCTTGTAATGTCTTCCTTTATTTTCAGTACGACTGCCTCCATTGTCTTTGAATCCGGCTCGGCAGCACGCCTCGGAAAGATCGTTGGAACGAAGTTGGGCGGCTCCGTTTTGTTCGTGACTGATCCGGGTCTGCGCAGGCTCGGCCTGTGCGATCCGGCCATCGCTTCGTTGCAGGGAGAGGGGGCGTCAGTCGCAATTTTCGATGCGGTCGAAGCCGATCCGTCGCTCGCGACCGTTATGAAGGCCGTGGACGCGGGACGCTCGGCAGGTGCTACCGGCGTCATCGGCTTCGGCGGCGGGTCTTCGCTCGATGTCGCCAAGCTTGCCGCGCTGCTGATCGGTTCCGGCGAAAACATCGACGATGCCTGGGGCGTCGGCAACGCCAAGGGTCCGAGGCTGCCGCTGGTGCTGGTGCCGACCACGGCGGGCACCGGTTCTGAGGTGACGCCGGTCTCCATCATCACCGTTGGTGACGAAGAAAAGCGCGGCGTTTCCAGCGCCGTAATCCTGCCGGACATCGCCGTGCTCGATGCGCAGCTGACGCTCGGCCTGCCGCCGGCAATCACGGCTGCGACCGGTATCGATGCGATGGTTCACGCCATCGAGGCCTATGCGTCGAAGAATGCCAACAACAATCCGCTGTCGAAAATGCTGGCGAAACAGGCGCTGCAACTGCTCGGTGCCAACATCGAAACGGCGGTATTCGATGGCGGGAATGTCGAGGCCCGCGGCGCGATGCTGCTCGGTTCGATGCTTGCCGGACAGGCTTTCGCCAATTCACCGGTGGCTGCCGTTCATGCGCTGGCTTATCCGATCGGCGGCACGTTCCACATTCCGCACGGGCTCTCGAATGCGCTGGTGCTGCCGCACGTGCTGCGCTTCAACGCGCCGGATGCAGCCCATCTCTATGCCGAGATCGCCGCCGACGCATTTCCGCATCTGGCACGCGAGGAAAGCACGCAGACCCGTTGTACGGGCTTCATCGAGGAACTGGCAGCGCTTTCGCGCAAACTGGGGCTCCAGCCGCGCCTGCGCGATGTCGGGATCGGCGAAGAACATCTCGCCAGGATGGCGTCGGACGCGATGAAGCAGCAGCGGCTTCTGGTCAACAATCCGCGCGAAGTCAGTGAAGCCGACGCGCTGACGATCTACCGGGCGGCATGGTGAGGAGCATGAGCGAACGGGCTTCACCATCTCAGCGCGCCTCGTACAAGGCGTTCCGCACCATCGGCACGCGCTGGATGGACAATGACATCTACGGCCATATGAACAACGTCGTGCATTACTCGCTGTTCGACACCGCTGTGAATGGCTGGTTGATCGATGCCGGTGTGCTCGACATCCATGCCGGCGACCAGATCGGCCTGATGGTCGAAACCGGCTGCCGGTATTTTTCGGAGCTTGCGTTTCCCGACACCGTGACCGCCGGCATCCGCGTGGCAAGGCTCGGCTCGTCGTCCGTGCGCTATGAGGTCGGACTGTTCCGCAACGACGAAACTCACGCTGCGGCCGAAGGCTTCTTCGTCCATGTCTACGTCGACAGGCAAACGCGCCGGCCGAAACCGCTCAACGATCGTCTGAGGGATGCTTTGGCCGCGATTTTCGTTGAGGGCTGAAGGTCGATCTGACACTGGCTAAGGTCATCCGGAAGCAGGAAAACGCGCTATTCAACCATCATTAAGTTCCATAATCTATCTTATGCGACTTATTCGTATATTGCGGGCAGATTCCATTTTCAAATGCAACAGAGCCATGGTTTCAGCAGATCGCCGGTCGCACGCGGCTGGAGCGTCATCCGATCTCGGTCAGCCACGAGACGATCTACAAGTTTGCGTTTTCGGCCGACGGTCGCCGGGCGGCGGGGTGTTAGCCACCCTTCCCTACATAGCCCTTCGATCCATCAGCGTGGACGGAAGCGTTTTTACTGGTTCTCAGTTATCACCCTTGCGAGATCCTGAACGGTATCAATAACCGGCCAAATATTGACTTGGTTTTCCCAGACATCAATCGTCTCGTCGGTCAGTGTAATTCCACTTTTAGTCTCGACCATGCGCAATCTTCCTCGGCCGCCGGTGGTTTTTGTCGCAACGTCCAAGATTAACGGATTTGGAGATTGTTTATCTGTTTTTTTGTATTTTTTTGTCGTCCCAAGTTGATTGCCGTCGTCGTATTGGTCGTAGATTGACAGATCTTCTGTATCGCGCCCGAAGCTGATCTTGACGGTAATGGTCATGTAAGATGCTCCTCTTTCATCCAACCTGATTTGCGCGGGTTCAATCCCGTGTCATTCGCCCACCTCGATGGGCCATCCTCACGGTGATGGAGTATGAATTGGGCGCTCTGACACCTGGCAGATTGGCGTCCAGAATGAGCGTTTTCGCATCGTTGAATGCCGTTGCGAGTTCCAGCATCTTCGTGTCCGCCATGATGCGCCACATCCTGTATTTGGGCGCTGGAGAAGTGGGGGCGCCCCCTGCTTTCGCGGCAGGCGTGGAAGCTTTCTCGAAATCGTATCCGCAACCAACCGGATCCTCATCTTTGGAAACGGTGACAACGAGGAGACGGACCCTGTCGAAGCGGTAACAATAACCCTCATATGCGTAGCCATAAGCCGCAACAATCGAATAGTTATTTCTGCTTACCAATTTATTTCTATTGAGTTGAACTCTCAGTTCCTGTCCGTCACCTGCATAGATATCGGCATAATCTTCTTTTCTATTTAGCTTGACACCATAGAGGAAAATCTCCTCCGGGATGAATATGCCTGTACTCGCGGGGGCTGGAATGTCGCAATTGTCTTCGCTCATGGTCACCCTCTCCTTTCAGAAAATTCACAGTATTTCCCGCCATCTGAAGCAATCTTCGAATTGATTGACATTCGAGCGGCCGCGACCGAGTTCCGCCTCATGCAGAAACGCGGCAGCGGCGTCCTCGAAATTGATATGGTCCGGATCAAGCGTCCTCCAGGAACGGATCATCGCTTCACCTATGATGTCCCTGGCATCCGTCAGCGCGGCTTTGGTGGCGAAGTGCCTGAACCTGTAGTCCGACTTCGTCGCGCTCAGGCGTTCCTCGATCTGCGATACCGGCATCTGCCTGCGCAGGTCGCTGTATTTACGCGGGTCGAGCCGTGAAATTCCCCGGTCGAACAAAAGCGACTGATGTACCTCCAGAAGACAATCGAAGAGCGCTCCTGCAAAGGGTTTCGAGCGGTCATGCACCTCGAAACTCACGTCATTCAGACGAAGCGAATTGCTGAAATTGCGGAGCTGGCTCTCGTCGCCTGTCTCGGCAAATCTGTCTAGTTCATTGTGGATGAGAAGATTGCCGCCGGTCCGACGCAGGACGCGGTCCAGCGCCGTGTCGAAATGCAGCAGACCGAGCAAGGATATGAAGTCGGCTATCGCCTCGTGATAGCAAAAGAAGTCGGGCCCTCCTTCCGTGAACTGCGGCAAGCCGAGTTCGCTGAGCAAAACGAGATGCCCGACTTCATGTGCTACGGCGTCGAAATTCAAGCCGTAGCAGAACTGATGGTCGGCATCGTCATTTTCACCCAGTTCGAGAAAACCGAAACCTGATTGTGCGTTGTCCCAGCCGGGAATAATCGGCACGATCTCCAGTCGTTCGACCATCGGCGCGAAATGCCATGGAATTTCGCGCCCGATATAGCCTTCACAGATGTCGAGCACACGGCGCACGCAAGCGTAGACGTGAGCGCTGAGGAAGTTGAATGTTCCGGGCGTCAGATAATCGAAATGCCTGTCCGGGCCGGGTTCTACCGGTGGCCGGATCCTGCCTGCATAGGGAGGCATTTCGGGGAATTTATATGGAGATTTTGGTTCGACCGGCTCGGCGACATACATGCGGTGGTCAGCAGGTCCGGCGGCAATCTCGCCGGGACTTGGAGCGAGCCAAACGACTTCAGGGTGTTCATAGCCACGGACAAAGGGCGGTTGCGGATAGACAAGAAAACGTGTTCCAAGATTTTTCTCGGAATTCTTGGCAGGATTATCTATCGGCGTCGTAAGAGTGTTCATTCACACAGCGCCCTGCAGCGCTGTAATTTCTCACGGTTACATTAGAATGTCATTGATTATTGTTAATTTATGCGATCCGATGGTTGACCATACTTTACGTAGTCGTCCCAATACGATGACGACTCCAGATCAATCGCCCACGCCTCCGTAAGTGTAAACGCGGTGTCTTCCTTGGGACGGATTTGTTTGCCGCGATCGGCAAGGTAACGCAGCAGGCGCACTGCATCGGCTTGCTTGCGATCAACGAGATTCCCAGGTAGCCATCGCTCAAAAGCGTCAAGTTCAGACGATAGCGATAGGCCTGCAAGTCGGGCCGTAGCAATCACTTGCGCGTAACGACGATCGACAAAGTACAGGGAACGGGCGGCTTTTTCCAGCGCATTGCAGGATAGCTGGCCAATCACACCATGGCGAAGCGCCTTTTTGAAGGTGAGCCTCATATTGATAAGAGCATCCCCCAACGGCACTGATCCAAGCTCTTGCGGAGCCATGGGCACCGCTACTTCCTCGTCGTCCGCAAGCGGCGTACGCCGATACCAACGATAGACGAAGCCATGGCCGAACATGCCATTTGGCGCGAGTTCGGCAGCCCTGAGTGCTCCCATGCTCGAAGCTCCGTGAACTTCGACACCCGCGGCCATTGCCCAGAGAATTTCCTTGTGCCGAACGGCAGGACGCTGGGCAAAGACGCCGTCGATGATCGCCACGACGTCCGGGCGGTGGTCGACGACTGCCTTGAAAACACTGCCCTGCTCTGCCGGCGGCAGATAAAGCGCGTCGAGATGTTTCCGCGCCAGTGTTACGGGCAGGGTCGGCCCAAGAAACACGACAACATCACATGCCATGTCCGAGTTCCTCGGGAGAGGTTCTGAGGGGCGGCGCGACAACCCTGACGACTGCGGCTGGTATGGATTGGTCGACGAAAAGCGGCACCACCACGACAGCCGTGGCACCTGCCGAGCGCAAGGCGTCGATGATGACTTCAATCCCCGGACGAGAAACCGGGATCGGATCAGGCGGCAGCGGCGATCCCCTCGCCCCAAGTTGCTTCCGCCATGAGCCAAGCTGGTGCCGGTCGAAGCTGCCTCGGTACAGATCGATCGTCACGTCCTCTCGTGCGCCTGCCATCGTCGTCAGCCGCGACCGGCAGGCTTCCAGCAGGGCCTTCGAAAGAGCCTCATCATTCGACAAACCGCAGGCAAAACCCTCGGCTGGCAAGGGCGCAAGTTCCATCTGCCCCTCGCCTTCCATCACGTGACACCAGTAAATCGGAAGCCCGTGGGCAGATGGGATTGACCAGACGCCCGTTTCCATGCCTGACTGACGCAGTCGCGCGACGATCTTGCCCGGCGCGCCGCCAACCAAACTGGCCGTCTCGACCTGATAGCGATCAAAAAAATGGGGTTTGCCTAAAGCCCAGCAGCGCGCATCACGTTCCAGAATTTCCAGGCATGCATGCCTTACGGCTTGAAGGACGTTTGCTCCAGCGGCCAGCCCTGTCGTGTTGCGCGGCAGCCAGGGCGCATGTGGAGACGGCAAGGTGTAGCACGCATCGACAAGCGCCAGGGGAACGGAGCATTTTCGGCTTGAGAGAATGTCCCAGCCGTCGATCCAGCCGAGGGGCTCCAGATCACAACCCTCGGGCATAAGCGCCCACAAATCTGCCCACATATCCGCATCCGGACAATTTCGGACCGTAACGCTTCGCACTCTCTCCCGCGAAACGTGTTCGGCCGCCCAGTTTTCTATTCCCTCCATCAGGGCAGATATCGCCGCCTGCTCGACTGTCAGTCCGCTACCCTGGCTTACCACGACCGAGCGAGCGTCCGGCCGAACGGCTTGAGCCACAGCTATTCCGATCCGATCCAGGCCGGTGATCGATCCGAGCCGCGATATTCCAAACTCTTGACGCCTGTCCAAAACACGCTGGATCGTCTCCCCGATATTTGGAGGCGCGCTGACTAGCGCCTCCGAAAACTCGAGGAATGAGGGATGCGAGTTGTCATACAATCTCACTTGGCGGCCCGTTCGCTATCGAGCAGTGGAGCCGGCTTCCAAATCCCGCAAGTCCGATTGCGCCCTTTTAGCCAGCGCGAAAGCCCCCTGCTTGAATGCCATGTCATATGCACGCTTGAGATCACGCCTTGTCGCGGCTGGATTGGCTCCGTCGGCCGCACGAAGCTTGGCGCGGCGCCTGTAGAGTTCAGGCAGCCAGAAAAACTGTCCGCCCTTCACGCTCTCGGCAACGCCCCTTTCCAGGGCGTTGAGGGCTTCGGCCCTCAGCCCAGCCCGCTCCAGCAGTTCCGACTGCATATCCAGTTGTATGGAGATGTTGTCGTCCGTCCCGATTTTCTCCTGCAGCCCAAGGCCTTCGTGGAACCGTCGGATTCCGGCTTCGAAGGAGCCGGAAAGAGCCTCGGCCCAGCCACCGAACATATCCGCTTTCGCCCTGCTGGCGGCCATGGAATGCCGATCGGCAAGGTCCTTCATACGGTTGGTCAACCGAAGGACGTCATCGTGCCGGCCCTGGCACCGTCCCTGGACGACCGCGTAATACAGGGCATGCAGAAGGCTGCCGACGTGATCGGTCTCTTCTGCAGCGCTCAAACACGCCTTTATCGCCCGCTCGGAACCGGGAAGGTCATCCATGAACGAGAGGGAGAGTGCCTTCTCCCCTAACCCGCACACTTTGGCATCATGCCCGCCATAGATTGTGCGGTTACGAAGCGCGCGTCCGGCGTCATACAGTTCAAGGCCCTTTGCCACGCAGCTGAGGCAGAACTCGTGTTGAGCTGCGTTGAAATTTGTTGCCCATGCACAATGAAACGACTGCAGTCGGACCTCGGGATCCTGCGCTTCCCCCATGTCGTTAAGCAGTGTCTGCGCGCGTGCTCGCTGGGCGGTTACATTGGGTGCTGTAAACCACCAGCCCCAATATAGCGCAAAGCGCCTTCCAGGGTCGCCTCCCCCCTGCTTTCGATAGATAGACAGCGCTCTCTCGTAGATGCGGCGTGTCTGCTGCGAGCCTTCTCCCGACAATGCCGCGGAGACGACACCGCGAAGTTCCAGGACATCCAGCTGAAGTTCAGTTTTTTTCTGTCTCTTGGAAACCCGCGCCAGCTGTTCTTCAGCCATAGTCAGCAATGTGTCGGCTTCAGACATTGCCGACCTGATCATGCAAGCTTCTGCAGCCTTTGTTGCATAGGCGGCGGCATCCAGATGCATGCCGGCCTGTGCACAATGCCAGGCAGCAAGTTCGTGCGCCATGCCGGTCGACTCTCCGCCGGTCAGAAGACCTGCGATGCGGGTATGCATTTGGCGGCAATCCGTCCGCAGTAAACTTGCGTATGCCGCCTCCTGGAGAAGCGAGTGACGAAACCTGTAAATCGTTCCTTGTGCCGAGGTCTTCGTTTCAAGAATGCCGTGTGCGACGAGTTCGGTAAGTTCCGCGTCCGTATTATCGACAGCTTTTTCGGGCCCCAGGAGCCGCGTGAGAAAGGACATGCCAAATTCCCGGCCTATGACACTGGCCAATTGGGCAGTGCGGCGGGTGTTGCCGACATCCGAGAGGCGGGCCGACAGCAAATCGTTCAGGGATGTGATGCCGCTCTTGTTCAGCAGATTGTTCCAATCCGCCGCCGTCGTGCCGGCTGCGGCCCTGCGCTGAAGAAACATCGCCAGCTCTTCAGCGAAGAGCGGAACACCGTCGCTCTTGTCGAGAATGAACTGTGCCAGCCCTGCCGGGAGAGGCCCCTCCCACAGCGAAACCAGCAAGTCTGTCATCGCGCCGGCGGTCAACCCGGAAAGGCGCACCGTTGTGGAGAAACGCTCTCGATCGTCATTCCTGGCAGCCAGGTGCCGCGACGTTGCGACGATCAGCATGGCGCGGTTCCGGCAGCCTTCGCCCAGGCGGTCGATCAACTCCCATGTCATGCTGTCGGCCCAGTGAACATCCTCGAAAACGAGCAATTGAGGCTTGCTGTCGGCAAAAACGAACAGCAGTTCGGCAGCCGCAGCGATGGCCTGTTCCCGGAAACGCCGGGCCGATTTGTCGGATGACTGAAGATAGCCGGTTGCTTGCCGTGTCTTTGCGGCCGCAAATGCAACAAGCGGTCGTGCAACTTCCTTGCTGACCGAAATGCCGATGGCCGTCAGCCTGTCACAAAAAGCGGTGGCATCCCTTTCGATCCATGCCTCGCTGCCCAAAAGCAACTCCAGATAGTTGAGAAGCGGGTGCAATGGCCGGTTGGTAAAGCGCAGATGGCATTGGAGAACGCGCTCCTCACCGGAGTTGTTCGCACTGATTTCGCGTCGCAGTTCGGCGACGAGACGGGACTTGCCTATCCCTCCATCGCCTACGATCGCCAAGGAATGTCCTTTGCCGTAGCAGGCTTTGCTCCATGCGCGCCGCAAGATACCCAATTCGGCGCTCCGTCCCTGCAGCGGTGCTTCCGGGCGTCTGGAAATCGAAAAGCGGTCGTGACCGGAACGCGTTCCCGATACCTGCCAGAGAGGGATTGGCTCACTGAATCCCTTCAGATGGGCATGTTTGATGAAACCGTATTCGAAGCTTCCGCGGGTGAGTTGGTAGGTTGAATCCGACACGAAAATGGAATTCGGGTGAGCCTCCGCCTGCAGTCGCGCGGCCAGTACCGGAGCCGTTCCTATTATTTCTCGCCCATCGGCGGAAATCACAACCATGCCGGTGGCGACGCCAACGCGAAGTTTCACGCCGGGCTCTCGTCCTTTGCGTGGTCTGCCGCATCTTTCAACCAACGCCAACGCCGCCCGAACCGCCTTTTCGGCGGCATCCTCGAACTGCATCGGATATCCGAAATAGCTACACCCGCCGTCCCCCAGCTCCTGGTGAAGATATCCGTTATTCTCCTGTATGATTGCCATCGCCGTCCTGTGGAACACGCTGACAATATTCGAAAAGTCTTCCGGGTCACTCCTTTCAAGCATCTCCGTCGACCCAACGATGTCATAAAACAGAGCCGTTACTTGCCGTCTCTCGCCGGAGAGTTCGATGCGGGGATCGTCTCCATTCAACCACAGCGGATGCATTCAGCTATGACACCATCATTCGTAGTATTTCGTCACAGTTTGACGTCGACAACAGAATTTCTGCTATGAAGTCGGAATTTGTAGATAGTTTACTTTGCTCGCACGAATGAATGCTTGCAAGCAGAACTGTAACAGGCCGACAGACGGCCGCACCGATCAACGCTGTTGTTCGTCTTGTCCTGCGAAGAGACTTTCCTGATTGATATGGTCACGACCGAAGGTGTATGCGACGGCGTTCCCCGCTTTCCGGAAGGCAGAAAAATCACATGCGCGTCCTGTCCGATGCTTTCATCCCCGAATTGCCGGGCCGCTATCAGGGTAAAGTCCGCGAAAACTACGACTTGCCGGACGGGCGACGCATCATCATCGCCACGGACCGTCTCAGCGCCTTCGACACCATTCTGACCTCGATCCCGTTCAAGGGAGAAATCCTGACGCAGACAGCTCGATACTGGTTCGAGGAAACTGCCGATATTTGCCCGAACCATGTCCTCGAATATCCCGACCCAAACGTTGTCGTCGGCACTCGGCTCGACATCCTGCCTGTCGAGATCGTCGTACGCGGCTATCTGGCGGGAACCACCAGCACCTCGATCCTGACCAAATACAGGAAGGGCGAGCGGGGCATGTATGGGATCATCCTGCCGGACGGGTTGCGCGACAACGAGAAGCTACCGGAAGTGATCATCACGCCGACGAGCAAGGCTTTCGATGGCGGTCATGATGAGCCCCTGTCCGAGGACGAGATCATCGAGCAGGGTCTTCTCACGCAGGCGCAGTGGGACACCGTGTCGAATTACGCCTTGCAGCTGTTCGACCGGGGCCAGGCGCGCGCCGCCGAACGCGGCCTCATCCTCGCCGACACCAAATATGAATTCGGCTCCGACAAGAACGGCAACATAATCCTGGCCGATGAAATCCACACGCCCGACAGCAGCCGCTACTGGATCGCGGCGAGCTACGAACAGGCACTGGCAAGCGGCAGCCGGCCGGAGAGCTTCGACAAGGATTTCATCAGGTCGTGGGTCTCGGCGCGGTGCGATCCCTACAAGGAGCCGATCCCGAAGATTCCCGACGAGATAGTTCAACAGGCCTCGGCGGTCTACACGCAGGCCTATGAGACGATCACCGGCAACAAATTCGTGCCTGATATTTCCGGGCACACCGTGCTGGATCGCATCCGCGCGAACCTTGAGCGCTATTTTTAAGGGCAGATTTCGATGCGCGGCCATAGGAACGGCCGCGCATGTAACGATTATCAGCTTAAGTGGCAGTATCGGTGGCTTCGCTTTGCGCGGCATAGTGCGCAAATGTCGCCATGAAGCGGCCGTTGACGTACTCGCCCGAGGTGATCGGGGGGTACTTCGCAGGGTGAGCCTCATCGATGCAACTGGGAAGCCCCTCGATTAGGGCATCGTAGTTCGGACCGAAGAAGAATGGGATCGAATAGCGTTCCTTGCCGGAGCGGTTCACCGCGCGGTGGACGGTCGAGGCGAAGAGGTCATTCGTCCAGCGCGCCATCTGATCTCCCACGTTGACCACGAAGCAGCCGGGAATGGGATCGGCCGCAATCCACTCGCCGGACGCGTTCAGCACCTGCAGGGCTGAAATGCCTTCCTTCTGGGCCAGGATCGTGAAGCACTCGTAGTCCGAATGTGCCCCGATGCCGATCTGGCGGTCATCGATCTCGCCAAACTGCGGCGGATAATGCAGCACCCGCAAAGTCGCGAGCGGCTTGCCCACCAGCTGGTCGAAATACGTCTCCTCCAAATCGAGAGCCAGAGCAAAGGCATGGAGCAGACGGCCACTCAGTGTCAGCATCTCGGCATGGTAGGTTTCCAACGCCTTTCGGAATTCCGGCTTGCCCGCCGGCCACTGGTTGGGACCGTAGAGCACCTTGCCGGCCTTCACGTCGGGATCGTCGGTAGGAACGTCGAGCGCAATGTCATAAGATTCGTGCAGGTCGCCACGCGCGGTCGGGTCCGTATTCTCCTCCAGCAGCGCCGCGTAACCGCGATTGTTCTTCGACTTGGAAACGTGGTTCTCCATCTTCACGTCGTCGGATTCGGCGAAATACGCCTCCGCGACCCCAAAGGTGGTATCGATGACGTCCTTTGGAACGTGATGGTTCTTGATATAGAGGAAGCCGACTTCCGTGCAGGCCTTGCGCAGTTCCTGGGCGAGCTTTTGCCGGGCCGCCTCATCGCCCGTGAACATGGGCTCAAGATCGATGATCGGGATCTTGTCGAAGCTGACACGCTGCGGGTCGAGCCCTCCCCCTTTCATTGCACGCGCGCCGTTGCCGGTTTCAAGTACCTTCATTTTTCTGTTCCCTTTTCTTGCTTGTTTGCATCGAAGATTGTCTCGACGTAGTAGCGCGGCCCCGTGAAAACGAAGCCGGGCGAGAAGTAGCGGCCGCAGACATCCATGAAGGCGGCCATCTTGCGCGACGGAGCGTGCGGACGCGATATGCGGATGCTGACGCGCTTTTCCGCAGACTCCCATGTGTCGAGCAGCGGAATGAGGTGACCGCGTTCACACTCGATCGTGGTGAAGAAGTGCGGCAGATAGGCGATGCCCTCGCCCGCAACGGCGAAGTACTTGATCGTCCAGTAGTCGTTGGCGATCAGGTTGCTGCGCGGCAGGATGCTTTCCTGCGCGGCACCCTTCTGCAGCCGCCAGTGCTGCAAGCCCGCCGAGGTGCGATAGACGATGCCTTGGTGGTCCACCAGATCGGCAGGTTTTTGCGGCATCCCGGCGCGCTCGACATAGTTCTTGCTGGCGAAGAGTGCGAATTTCGCGGTGGAGAGCGTTTCGCCACCTTCGATGCCCTCGTCCCATGAAATCACGGCGTCGAGCATGTCGAGACTCTCCGGCGCGTAGAGAACGTGCGGCGAAAAGAAAGTGAGCTCGATTTCCACCTTGGGATAGAGCTTTCTGAACGCCATGAGCATCTGCGTGTAGTAGGCCGTGCCGAACTCGCCCGTGGCGCCGATCCGCAAGGTTCCGGTCACGTCGTCGCTCAGTTCCGTCACGGCGGCCCGCGCCGCATCACAGCCTTGCAGGATCTGACGAGCATGCCCGAGCAGGGTCTGTCCTGCGTCAGTCAGCAACAGCACACGCCCGGAGCGCTCGAAGAGAGCGACTTTCAGATCGTCTTCAAGCTGCTTCAGCCGGAGACTGAGCGTGGATTTCGGCAGGCCGTACAGCTTCGCCGCAGCGGACAATGACCGCAGTTCTGCAATTTTGACAAATGATGCCAGCGCATCGGTGTTCATTTGATCGTTCACATTTCTGCACAAAATGCCCAAAAAACAGGCATGATTATTTTTGTTGCATGAACGAACGTAATCGGCTGTTATGCGCTGCACAAGAGCCAATTCGCTTTTGCCAAATCAAAAAAGACGCTCCGGCGGCAACCGTCACCGTGCAGGGAAGCCGCGCGGACGCGGCATGCTTTCGGCTGAGAAAATCAAAGAAAAACAAAGGGGAACCACGAAATGAAAGAGCGCAACACGAAGCCGTCCGCTTCAGCTCGTCTGTTCGCGGCAACGGCCGCAGTTCTCGCTTCCTGTGCCGCCTCGGGCGCTTATGCCTTTACGCTGGAAGGCGCGCCCAAAGTCGCGTTCATTTACGCAAGTTCGGCGCAGGACGGCGGCTGGAACGAAGCCCTCGAGGCCGGCCGCAAGGCCGTGGAGGAGCAGCTTAAGGTGCCCGTCGCAGTGACGGAAAACATTCCGGAAGAGGCCACGAAGCTACGCGCGGCGATCGATCTCTACGTCAAGCGCGGCTTCAACATCATTATAGGCACCACCTATGGCTATAGCGCCCCGATGGCCGAAGCGGCCAAGGCCTATCCGAGCGTGGCGTTTCTCAGTGCCTCGGGCACGGAGAACGGGCCCAACATGGAAAGCTTCTATGCCCGCACCTACCAAGGCTGGTACCTGGCAGGCATCGCGGCAGGTCAGGCGACGAAGACGAAGAAGATCGGCATCCTCGCCGGATTTCCGGTCGGCGTGGTGAACTGGGATATCAACAGTTTCGCGCTCGGCGCCCGCTCGGTCGATCCTGCGATCGAAACGGTCGCGGTCTTCGCCAACTCCTGGTGGGATCCGGTGAAGGAAGGGCAGATCGCGCAGGCTATTCTCGATCAGAAGGCCGACGTGCTCGCCACCAATCTGAGCGCAACCTCCGCACTCGACGCCGCCGAAAAGGTCGGCGTGCCATCGATAGGCTTCCAGCTCGACATGTCGCATGCCGCGCCCAAGACGATCCAGACCTCCGTCGTCTTCCGCTGGGAGAAGTACCTTGTGCCGACGATCAAGGAGATCATCGACGGCAACTGGAAACCCGAGGAATTCGGCGCCTTCGAAGGCCTCGAAACCGGCGTGGTCGAGCTTGCTCCCTTTGGTCCTACGGTTTCCGAGGAAACCAAGGCAAAGATCGAGGCTGCAAAGCAGGACATCATCGCAGGCAAGCTCGATCCGTTCCAGGGTCCCCTGAAAAAGCAGGACGGCACCGTCGTCGTCGATGCCGGCGGGAAGGTCGACGATGCAGCACTCTGGTCGATGGACTATTTCGTCGACGGCGTGATCGGCACCATGCCGGCAAAGTAATGACGACAGCTTTGCAGCAAGCAGGCGAAGGAACGCAACGACCGCCGGGTGCACCGGCGGCGCTGCAAATGCGTGGCATCGGCAAGTCGTTCGACGGCAAAGCAGCACTTCGTGATGCGTCCTTCTGCCTCGAATGGGGGGAAGTGCATGCCATCGTCGGTGAGAACGGTGCAGGCAAGTCCACTTTGATGAACGTGGCGGCCGGCGTCTATGTAGCTGACGGTGGCTACCAATCGATCGATGGCGAAGCGATCAGTTTGCGCAGCCCGCTGGAAGCCGCCGCCGCTGGTCTCGGCATGGTGCATCAGCATTTCCGGCTGGTCGAGAGTTTTACCGTTGCCGAGAACGTGCTCCTCGGCCTCGGCCGCAAGTCCAAGGTGAAAACGCCGGCCGATGCGGCGGCGATCGTTGCCGCCAAGTCGCGAGAAATTGGCCTGCCCGTCGATCCGCACAGACAGGTGGCAGACCTTTCGATCGCCGAACGCCAGCGTGCCGAGATCGTCAAGGTCATGCTTCTGGGCGCCCGAATTCTGGTCATGGACGAACCGACGGCGGTGCTGACCGACGAGGAGGCGCGCACGCTCCTCTCCTTCGCTCAACGGTTGTCGAGGCAAGGTCACGCCGTGGTTCTGATCACGCACAAGTTCCGCGAGGTTGCCGCTTTCTGCGACCGGGTCACGATCATGCGGCACGGAGAGACGGTGCTTGACGGTGCGCGCGTCGCCGACCTCACCGAAGCCGAGGTGGCGCGGCTGATGGTGGGCGATGCCTTGACGGTTGCCGGCAGTCCATCATCCCGGCCGGGCGATGTGTGTCTGCGCGTGGAAGGGCTTTCCGCGCAGGCGACAGCTCACCGGCAGAACCTAGACGATCTGGCCTTCGAGCTGCATGCCGGCGAAATCCTCGGCATCGCCGGCGTCGGCGGAAACGGCCAGGAGGAACTCGTTGCCTGCCTTCTCGGGCTCGAAAAAATCGATGCAGGCGCGATCATGCTCGACGGCGAGGATATTTCCGCCGCAAGGCCGGGCAAGCGCCGCGAGGCCGGCCTGCGCATCATCCCCTCTGACCGCTTTGACAGCGGGTTGATCCGGGAGCTTTCCATTGCCGACAATCTAGCGCTCACGACCATCCCCGGCGGCAGCTTCGGCGGCCCGTTTCTCCTGCGGCGGCGGGCGATGCGCGAAAAGGCCGCCGAGGCCATCGAGGCGTTCGATATCCGTGGCGCGACGCCAGACCGGCCGGCCTCTCTGCTCTCGGGAGGAAACGCGCAGAAAGTCCTGCTGGCGCGGGAACTGGGCCAAGGCCTGAAGGTTCTGATCGCGCATTCCCCTTCCCGCGGGCTGGACATGAAGGCGACCGAGTTCGTTCGATCCTCGATCCGCAGAGCTGTCGAAGCCGGCGCGGCCTGCCTGCTGATCAGCGAGGATCTCCAGGAAGTCATGTCCCTCTCCCATCGGGTGGCCGTCATGAACAGGGGCACGATCGTCGGCTGCCGTCAGGTCGGCGATGTCACGCCTGAATGGATAGGAGGCCTTCTAGCAGGCCATGCTTGATACCGCTTTCCTCGTTCGCAGGCAAAATCCCGGCTTCTTGTTGACCAGCCTCAGCTATGCAGGCGGGCTGCTCGCCGGGCTGACGGTTTCGGCGATGCTGCTCGTGCATGCGGGCGTGCCGGCGAGCGCCCTTGTCGATGAGTTCCTGATCGCCACGTTTCTGACCTCGGATGGTCTCTCCCAGACAGCGACGGCCGCCTTGCCTTTGGTGCTCGTCGGCCTGGCCTCCGCCGTTGCCATGCGCGTGCGGTTCTGGAACATCGGCGTGGAGGGCCAGCTGTGGCTCGGTGCGATCGCGTCGACGTGGGTGGCGCTGAACGGCATCGGGCCCGAAGCGCTGAGGCTGCCGACGATGTTCGTGCTGGCAGCACTCGCGGGAGCCGGCTGGATTGCGATTTCGCTCTTTCTGAAGCTCAGATGGGGCGTCAACGAGGTCATCTCGACGCTGCTGCTGGGAAGTGTGGCGTTTCTGCTCGTGCAGCATCTTCTGTTCGGGGTCTGGAGAGATCCGGCCAACAGCTTTCCGGTGACCGCCACCTTTCCCGAGGCGAGCTGGTTTTCCATTCTGGGATGGGGGCAGTTGCACACCGGAATCTTCCTGGTTGCCGGTATCGCACTGTCCGTCTGGTTCGTGATGGAACACAGCCGTGCCGGCTTCTACGCCGATGCGGTAGGCTTCAACGCCAAGGCCGCGCTCGCCACCGGCCTGCCGGTGCTCAGAACAGCCGTAGGGCTCGTGCTGCTCTCCGGCGCCCTATCAGGCGTTGCCGGCATGATGATCGTGGCGGGAACGGAGCACCGCCTCAACCAGTCAGTCGGCAACGGCTATCTCTTCAGCGCGATCGTGATCGCATATCTGGCCCGCGCGAAGCCGCTGTGGGTGGTCGTGGTCTCTTTCGCGCTCGGCGCGGTGTTCACCGCCGGGAATGTCCTGAAGGTTTTCTACTCGATCTCGGAAGCCATGATCGTACTGATGCAAGGCACGGTGTTGATGTCGATTTTGATGGCGCAGTTCTTCAGCACCTATTCGCTCAAACGGCCGAACTAAGGAAGAGATGGTCGCATGGATTTTCTGATCGGCTGGATCGCCATCATTCCGAGCTATGCGACGCCGCTGCTGCTGGCGAGCCTCGGCCTCATCATCTGCGAAAAAGCCGGTGTTCTCAATCTCGGAGCGGAAGGGTTGATGGCGGTTGGCGCGATGACCGGCGCGGTGACTGTACTTTCCGGAGCTGATCCCTGGTTTGGCCTAGCCGCCGGTTCAGCGGCGGCGATGGCTATGGCGCTGCTGTTCGGAATATCGACAGTCGTCTTGCGCGCCAATCATACGCTCGCCGGCCTCGCCGTCGTCGCGATCGGGCTGGGCATTACCGGCGTCGTAGGGCGCCCATACGTCCAGAAAACCTTTTCGGGCATTCCCAATCTTGGCGACTTCTTCGGGATAGACCGCGGCTCGGCATTGGGGCGCATCTTCGCGGTGCAGGACCCGGTGACACTGGCGCTGCCGATCCTGGTCGGCGCGCTCTGGTGGTGGATCTCCAAGAGCCGACATGGTCTCAGGTTGCGGTCCGTCGGGGAAAATCCTGCCGCGGCAGACGTCGCGGGTATCGACGTGCAACTGGTTCAGTTCGGGGCTGTCCTGGCATCCGGCCTGCTTTGCGGTCTTGCCGGAGCCTATCTCTCGGTTGCCACAAGCCATGTCTGGGTGGAGGGAATGGTCGCCTCGCGCGGCTGGATCGCGGTCGCGCTCGTCATCTTCTCGCGCTGGAATCCGGCCCGGGCTCTCTGGGGCGCGCTTCTGTTCGGAAGTGCGGATGCTCTTGTACCCAGGCTGCAGGCCATAGGTGCCGACGTTCCCGTCTATCTCATGATGACGTTGCCATACCTGCTGACGCTTGTCGTGCTGGTGGCAGGCTCAATGAGCGGCCGGCGCTCCGGCGAGCCCGCCTTCCTCGGCAGGGTCTATTTGCGACAAGACAAGCAATAGACATATCGCCGAGGAACAGAGGCTGCCTGCCGCTGAAATACGCTGACAGGAAAGTTGACGGCACGCCAAAGAAGGCTATAAGCAAGCCCGCCTGACCGTATAGTTGCAAACTGGATTGCAAGCATCTCTCCCTCGAATTGGGGTCGAGAAAATTGCAATAGTTTCAACGGTTTGGAGGGATGGCCGAGTGGTTTAAGGCACCGGTCTTGAAATTCGCTTACAGGCATATTTGCACGTACCTCGTTGTCCCGACAAATCCCGAAATATCAATCAGATAGAGACGCCCCCTCACCTATCTGTCACGCCTTGTACTTTACCGTGCTACCGAGTTCGGTAGCAAAATGGTAGCAAGAGGTTCACGATAGGTTCTTTCAAGATCGCTGGTTCAGGTCAACACAGTGACTCAGGTCCGCCGCTCCAACCTTCTTCTCGGAAGGAGGAAGGTTCTGGCCCGCCCGGTCAGGTCAACATCTTTGATGTGGTGTATCCACGAAACCCGTCAACATGACGCTCTCCGAATTGAATGGTATGGCTTCTTACCTCGAAGGCCTTTTGATCTCAGGAGGATAAACTCTCCTCATATGCAACTAAGGGAATTTGCACGAGCGGCCGCTTTGGCTCAGCGACAGCGCGCCAGGTTTACGCGGCTTGGTAGGACGTTCTCCGGCGCTCTTATGTGGACAACTGACGAGGAACATCTCTGCCGATCTCTCCATCCAGACATGGCTGCATTGGCGAAGGCTCTGCCCAACCGATCGCGTCAAGCCATAGGTTATCATTGTCGCGTAATGGGATTAAAAACAAAGAATATCAAACACCAATGGACGGCCGCTGAAATAACGCGGTTGAGGAAGCTATACCCGCGAGCAACTATCGATGAGATCAAGTTAGAATTTCCGCAGGTTACGTGGAATGCCATTCAGATGCAGGCTAGGCGACATGGACTCCGGCGGCCAAAAATTCCGTACGTCTCATCAGGTATAGAAATAGTCGATGCAATTCGCGATCGTTGCAGATCTCTAGGGTACACGATGCCTGACGCAGACGCCCTGTCCGGCTCCAAATGCTATTTTAAAAGCAACAAGTGGCGGCTTTACATCAATGCGAAAGTGTTAGCCAAGGCCGTAAGAGCACTAGACGGCGAGTTACGAGTCCGTTGGAATGACTAAGAGTTGACGCCCACCCTGCCCTTTGACACCCTAGGCGATGGGTAAGGAGGGGATCAATGCACAAGCAATATCATCTTGGCAGGCAGCCCATCCCAGATGGCTTCCGGCTGTGCGAGGAGCGGCTGGGCATCCCTGGAATTCACTACCACCGCGCCGCGGCACTCGCGTTTTATCGAGCAATGGTCCGGCGATTGGAGTTCGAGCTCGATCCTAAAAATCATGATCTCGACATATCCGTCTCCGCCGGCATCTGGCGCGGTTTTCGCGGGGGACGAAGCCAAGCTGTTTTCGTTTTTCCGAAAACCAATGTTCCAGATCATCGGACCGAAGGATCGGTTCCACAGCTATCGCTCCTAAGTCCGTGGCCGGCCAGAACGACATCGCCGTCGGTAGCGGGCGGAATTACAGCCGTATCTGGCGCCGCAACTTACCGCAAGAAACCTTCGACTGCAGCGAAAGCCCGCTTGCCCTGCCCAGGGTCGCAGGCCATTCTGTTTTTCCACGGGGGCTTCGGGGATGAGAACTGCGTTTTTTGCGTTTATAGCTGTTGTGTTCGCGTCGCCTAGTATAGCGGCAGATCAATGGCCGGATTCCTATTCTCGACGCGAGTTCAAATTGGGGGTGAGCTTGAAGGCATTCAAGCAAACGCCATATCCCGACGAATCCGAGGCCCCTGGTGCAGCACCTGTTTGCTCGAATGACAAACGCGCAAACGATAGCGGATACAGTTCTGTACCCTTGTATAGCGACGCCTTTGAAGCTGCCGGCATGGTCAAATGCGTTTTCTTTTACGACGCGCCAATGTCTGGAGGCGCACCAATGGCCCTTGAAGCCGGCGTAGGCCTAGCAGGCACCCGCTTAAACACGGAATTCTACTTCATCCCTGACGATCGTGGAACGTTGCGGCTCTTTTGGATCATAACAAACGGGCCGGCGGAGATATTCAACTCACTTCAGCAGACGATGAAAAAGGCGTACGGCGAGCCTCGACACCGAGTTGAGGTATGGCAGAGCCAGGGGGGCAATAAACTCGACAACGATATCTACACCTGGTCAAATTCCTCCAGCCAGATCGAGTTTCGCCATTTCGGGAACCGACTTACCATCTTCGAACTGCAGCACACTCTAACCTCACTCTGGGACAAGCTCAGTAAAATCCTAGATGATCTCGATACCGAGGCTGCGAAAAAACTCTAGGTCACCATCAACGGCATCGCCCCGGCGACCGACCGGACGAAGGGCAATCGAAGCGGCTGTGAACAACAAATGGGGGAAGCCATGAACCAAGAACGAGGGCTGGTAGTTTCGCCACCCATCCAAATCAGCGGAAACTCCGCAATGATCGAGTCCACTGATTTGGACCCGCAAGAACTGCGGATGTATTTGCTGTTTTGGGACAAACTGGATTTCCCCGAACAGAACTATATACAGTTTGGGCTGGCTGCCGATGCAGAATACCTGATTGATGCCAATGTCTTGCAGCGAACCAAAGTTACTCCGCCAAGCGGATGGGGCTCAGACATCTTGCGCAACGCACATGTAGAAGCGTTCAAGACTCTAGACGCGCGCGAACCTGGGAAATGGAGTTTGGCGACTGGAGATCGCTCAATTTCCTTTCCTGAACACACGCTCGATATTGGCCGTGGTGCTCTTGTCAGGATACATCAAGCAATCCCAGTTCCCAACCGGGACGTTGCCCTCGCCGATATATTGGAATTCCGAACTAAGCGAAGAGCTGAGCTGCTTTCCCTGCGTCATCACCTCGAAGAGGTTTACCAAAGAGTAATCAGTGCCGGCGATGGCCCGCTCGCATGGAATACAGAGATTGAAAGACTGCAAAACTCGATAGGCGATCACATAAAGTCCGCTCGTGAAGCGAAATTTAAATTCCGCCTTGCAGATATCAGTGCAAACTTGAATTTGCTTCCAGTTGGAATTGCCGCCCTCGCCGCGCACACTTTATCGTTGCCAATGATTTCGGCACTACTTTCAAGCATTCCTAGTGCACTTTCCCTCAGTGTGGGGTCAGCTCTTAAAGGGCGGAATGCAATCCCGACGCCCTACAAATACGTTTCATCATATCATCAAGAACTTTTCTTTGTCTGACAACGAAAAGCAAAAAAACGCCACCTCTTTCGGAGCAGCGGGCATCATGTTGCTGGCATTGTAAAGAAGATCAGCGGCCGGGCGGTGCTGACCTGCCACTGAACTTTCATCCAGCGGCGATTAGAGCCTCGGCCGTTTTTGATCCGATACCATTCTTTGGACCGC
>NZ_JBBBDZ010000022.1:0-65771 GCF_037153935.1 Mesorhizobium sp. CCNWLY176 | reverse complement strand
GGACCACCAGCAAGCCTCTTGAAGACACTTAAAACTTGGATCAAACAACAAATCTCCTAGGACAGCCCCAAAAGTAAACCGTCCCCTGCGACTCTGACTGCAAAGCAGGTAAGGCGATGGAAAAGTATGTGCTCGCTGGAGCACCCCCCTCTGGCCTGCCGGCCACCTCCCCCGCAAGGAGGGAGATCAGCCTTCATGTCGGCTTTCGCTAATCTTGGGCGCTGCAGAACCGGCGGCCAAGCCGATGACAGCTAATCTCCCTCCTTGCGGGGGAGATGGCCGGCAGGCCAGAGGGGCTTGGACGGAGTGAGAGGGTGAAGAAGAACGCCGGCGACGCCGGGCCTCACCCCCCAAACCGTCGCCGATAGGCCTCCACCACCTCCGGATTGCGCAGATTGACCGGCAGTTCGCCGCCAAGCACGCGGATTGCCTCCGCCGCTGCGCCCGTGCCCATGCGCTCCATGCTCTCTTCGGTGATGCCGGCCATGTGGGGGGTGATGATCACATTCGGGAACGAAAAATAGGGGTGGTCCGGCGGCAGTGGCTGGGTCGAGAAAACATCGAGCGCCGCACCCCCGATGGCGCCGTCACCCAGCGCCTCGATCAGTGCGTCGTCATCGACCACCGGCCCGCGCGAAACATTGATGAGCAACGCGCCCGGCTTCATGCGGCCGATGCGTTCACGGCTCAGCAGGCCTGTGGTCTCGGGCGTCAGCGGGCAGCAGAGCACGACGACGTCGCTTTCTTCGACAAGCTGGTCGACGGTAGCGAAACGCGCGCCCTCCGGCAGGCTTTTCGGATTGCGGCTGTTGGCGATCACGTCGAGCCCAAAACCGTTGCGGGCGATGGAAAAGACCGCCTGGCCGACATTGCCCATGCCGATGATACCCATCGTGCGGCCGGCGAGTTCACCGGCAAAATTGGCGTGTTCGCGCCCGGCAAGCCAGCCTTGCGCGCGCAGGTCGTGATCGATGATGCGGAAGCGGCGCAGCAGCGCCAGCGTCGCGAAGATGACGTGTTCCGCCACTGAGCGCGCATTGACACCCGGCACGTTGGCAACCAGAACGCCGGCCTGTGTGGCGGCGTCGACCGGGATCATGTCGAGCCCGGCGCCATGGCGTATGGCCGCACGCAGCTTCGGTGCGTTCGCAAAAAGGGCAGCAGGCAGCGGCGCGCGCACGATGACGATGTCGGCATTTTCCGCTTCACGCACCAAAGTCGCATCATCCAGCGCCGAGGCGATGACCAGATCGCCATGCCCGGTAAGCATTGCGGTTGCTTTGGGGTGCAATGCGTGGGTGGAAAAGATTGTCGCCACCGGTCAGACCTGCTCCGGCTTTCGCTCGGCGTCGCTGGCCTCGACGCCGTCGATGAGGTCCTTCCAGTAGCTCTCGGCGCCTTGCAGATGCGCGCTCATCAACGCCTGCGCGAGATTGCCGTCGCGGCGCAGCAGCGCTTCATAGATCTGGATGTGTTCGGCATGCGAGCGGCGGCCACGTTCGGGATCGCTGAAATAGATCGGCAGGCGCTCCTCGCCCATCAGGTAATAGACACTGCAGATCTTGTGGAAGACACTGTTCTGGGTCGCCCGCACGATTTCGAGATGGAAATCCCGGTCGAGCTTTCCGAGCGGTTCGCCGCTGGCGAGGCGGTCTTCGGACGCTTTGAGGATTTCGCGCAGCCGCTCATAATTCTCTTCTATTGCGCGCGAACAGGCGAGTTCTGCAGCCTTGATCTCGTGGATCTTGCGCAGTTCCACCGTCTCGTAGATCTGGATCGGGTCGAGCGGCAGGCCGGCCTTGGCAAACAGCGCCATCGCCTCGACGCTGGCCTGCCGCGTCGTCAGATAGATGCCGGACTTCGCGCGCCGTTCGACGATGCGCATCGCTTCCAGAATCGCCAGCGACTCCCGGATCTGGCCGCGGCTGACGGCAAAATGCTCGGCCAACTCACGCTCCGAGGGCGTACGCCCGCTCTCTGCGTTGGAGCAGGAGAACAGGTAGGAGGCGAGATCCGCCAGCAGGTTTTTTTCTTTCATCTTCAGGCGCTCTGTGCGTGGGCCTCCAGGAACCGTTCGGAGACCGTGAACCCCAGACCGGGAGAATCGGGGATGGCGATCATACCGTCCCTGGCCTCGACCGTCTCCTCGATCAGGTCATGGATCATCGGATTTGCGCCAAGCGAATATTCGATGGTGAAGCTGGCGGGCGAAGCGGCGCAGACATGAAGCCCGGCAAAGAAGCAGGGCGCCCCCGCCCAAAGATGCGGCGCGAAGCGCAGGTTGAAGGCGCTGGCGATCGTTCCGATCTTCATCGCCTCGCTGATGCCGCCGCAAAAGGCAGGATCGGGTTGGAAGATATCGGCCGATTTGAGCACGGCGAGATCGCGGAAGGCATAGCGCGTCGCCTCGCTTTCACCGGTCGCGATCGGCACGCAACCGGCCGCGCGAACCTCCGCCATGCCCTGCTTGTCGTCGGCAATCACCGGCTCCTCGAACCAGGCGAGGTCGCAGTCTGAAACCAGGTTGATGAAGCGCTTGGCCTCGGCCACCGTGTAGGTGCCATGCGCATCGACCATGATGTCGACGACAGGTCCGAGCGCCTTGCGGGCAGCGCGCACGCGTGCCGCCGAGATATGCGGCGCGCCGTCCATGGCGCCGACACGCATCTTCACAGCCTTGAACCCGCCCCGGTCGATATAGGATTTGAGCTGGTCGCCGATCGTCTCCGCATTTGCCCAGCCGCCGGACGCATAGGCGGGCATGCGTTCCAGCTTGCGCCCGCCGAGCAATTGCCACACCGGCTTGCCGAGCGACTTGCCGAGGATGTCCCACAGCGCAATGTCGACGGCGCTGATGGCGGCGATGGACAGGCCGCGCCGCGCCAGCTGCGGCATGGCGTGACCGGATGCGGCGGCGGATGCGTGGCGCACGCCGTTATAGAGCATCTCCCAGATCACGCCGATGTCGCCGGCATGGCGGCCGATCAGTTGCGGGCCGATCTCGTGGTTGAGCAGGTGGACGAGCGCGCCGTAGGTGCCGGCACTGCCGGCGGCGTTCTTGCCTTCGCCCCAGCCGACGAGACCATCGTCGGTCTCGATGCGCAGGATCGCGGCGTCGAAGGTTTGAACCTGCCCGAAGTCGCTGCGGTGCTGGCGATCTGTTGCGATGGGTATGCGGACCCACCATGCCTGTACGTGCTTTATGCGCATAATTCTCCCCAGCCCTTCCGCCATATCCCGGCGAAAGGGCTCAAAAATGCCGGTCTGCCGGCGTCCTACTTGATCAGCGGCAGAATGGTTTCCGCCGTAATGCGCATCTGGTCAGCATAGAAGTCTTCCGTCAGAAGGCTTGAGCCGTGGTCCTGAATGAATTTGAGCTGCTCCGGCGGTATGTCGACCGGATTGCGCTCCACCATCGTCGGGTATTTGTTGGCCGGCGTGCGGTCGACGGGCGCGACGAACTCGTTGGTGACGGCGCCGTCGTAGCCTATTTCCTTCAGCGTGCCGATGATCTTCGGCCAGTCGAGCTGGCCGAGTCCTGCGGCAAAGCGGTTGTTATCGGCGACATGGAAGTCGAACAGACGCTTCCCGGCAAGCCGGATCGCGTCATACATGTTCTCTTCCTCGATATTGAGGTGGAACGCATCGAGGCAGACGCCGCATTCAGGGCTTACCGCGTCGGCCAGCGCCAGGGCTTGGGACGCGCGGTTGAAAAAATAGGTCTCGAAGCGGTTCAGCGGCTCGACCGCGATCCGCACGCCTTTCTTCTGTGCATGGGCGAAGCACTCGCGGGTGGCGTCGACCACCCATTTCCACTCTTCTTCCTCGGTGCCGTCCGGCACCACCTTGCCGACCGTCGCCGGCACCAGCGTGATGATTTCGCCGTCGAGCTCGCTGACCATGGTGATGACGCTTTTCACGTAATCGACCGAACGCGCGCGCTGTCCTTCGTCCTTGGCGGCGAGGTTGCGCTCGCCCAGCGTCAGCGTCACCGCACCCCAGCAGCGTATGCCGTGCTCCTTGAGCAAGGCGCGCGTGTCCTTGACATCGTACTGCGTCGGCTCGCCGGAGATTTCGATGCTCTCGTAGCCGTATTTCTTGATCCGCGCGAGCGTCTTGGCCAGCGGCTCGGCGCGCATCCAGTTATGCGTCGAAAGATGCATGATCGTTCCTTTTCAAACATTCGCCTGCAATCAGCCCCGCCGAAAGGCGAAACAACTTCTCCTCCCCACAAGGCGCGCAGTTTTGCAAACTGGTTCGACCAATTGGGTATGAGAGGTTTACTAGACGATTTCCAAAAAGCCCGCAAGACGGTGACGAAAATCAACTGCGGTTTCAACTAACATGCTGATATAGAAAGGTATAATTTCGAGTCCTGCAAAAAATGGATGTTCAGTGGTTTTGAATGCCCGACTTGACCAAAAAAATCAATTTGGTATTACCAGAGAGGCTGTTGATAGACAAAGACATTTGCGCGAACTGGCCGATGGTTTGATGTAACCTGCGGCTGTGGATACGTTGCGCGGTTGAGAAGAGGGAGGAACAAAATGGCCACTACATTGAAAGGCCCGGGGATTTTTCTGGCGCAGTTTGCGGGAGATGCGGCACCCTTCAATTCGTTGAAGAGCATTACCGAATGGGCAGCCGGGCTCGGCTACAAGGGCGTGCAGATACCGACCTGGGACGGACGAGTGTTCGACCTCAAGAAGGCTGCGTCGTCCAAGACATATTGCGACGAGGTGAAAGGCACCTGCGCCGAGGCTGGCGTCGAGATCACCGAACTGTCGACGCATCTTCAGGGCCAGCTGGTCGCGGTGCATCCGGCCTATGACAGCCAGTTCGACGGCTTCGCGCCGGCCGCGGTCCACAACAATCCCAAGGCACGGCAGAAATGGGCGGTCGAGCAGATGAAGTTCGGCGCCAAGGCGTCGAAGAATCTCGGCCTCAAGGCGAGCGTTTCCTTCACCGGCGCGCTGGCGTTCCCCTATCTCTATCCCTGGCCGCAGCGGCCCGCCGGCCTGATCGAGGAAGCCTTTGGCGAACTCGGCAAGCGCTGGAAGCCGATCCTCGATGCCTATGAGGATGCCGGCGTCGATCTCTGCTACGAGATCCATCCTGGCGAGGATGTCTTCGACGGCGCGACCTTCGAGATGTTCCTCGATGCGGTCGGCGGCCACAAGCGCTGCAACATCAACTACGACCCTTCGCATTTCCTTTTGCAGCAGCTCGACTATCTCGCTTTCATCGACATCTACCATGAGCGGATCAAGGCGTTTCATGTGAAGGATGCGGAGTTCAATCCGGACGGCCGCCAAGGCGTCTACTCCGGCTATCAGGGCTGGGTCGGCCGCGCCGGGCGCTTCCGCTCTCTGGGCGACGGCCAGGTCGATTTCGGTGGCATCTTCTCCAAGCTCGCCGCCTACGATTATGACAGCTGGGCAGTGCTGGAGTGGGAGTGCTGCCTGAAGCACCCGGAAGTCGGTGCAGCCGAAGGCGCGCCGTTCATCGATCATCACATCATCCGCGTGACGGAGAAGGCGTTCGACGATTTCGCCGGCGGAGCGACCGACAAGAAGCTGCTGCGGGCGATGATGGGGATTTGAGCGCCGGTTTCCCTCCCCCTTGAGGGGAGGGTGGCGGCGAAGCCGTCGGGTGGGGTCGCCGCGGCAGTGCGCGACGTCCCTTTGTCCGGACGAACGAGATAACGAGGTCGAGACTTTCATCGACGACCCCACCCCGGACGGCTTCGCCGTCCGACCCTCCCCTCAAGGGGGAGGGGGCGTCATTACAGTCAAGGAGGACATCATGGTCAGCGGCACGAAAATCGAATCTGGCGGCGGACCGATCCGCTACGGCATGGTCGGCGGCGGGCAGGGCGCCTTCATCGGCGGCGTGCACCGCATCGCGGCGCGCATCGATGGCGAGTTCGTGCTGGTTGCCGGCGCGATGTCGTCCAATCCGGAACGCGCCAAGGCATCCGGTGCGGAGCTCGGCCTTGATCCCGAGCGCAACTACGGCTCGTTTCAGGAAATGGCCAAAGCCGAGGCAAAGCGGCCCGACGGCATCGAGGCGGTCTCGATCGTCACGCCGAACCACATGCACTATCCTGCCGCCAAGGCTTTCCTGGAAGCCGGCATCCACGTCATCTGCGACAAGCCGCTTACCTCGACGCTGGCCGACGCCAAGAAGCTAGCGGCATTGGTGGAAAAGTCGGGCAAGGTGTTCGTGCTCACCCACAATTACACCGGCTATCCGATGATCCGGCAGGCCCGCGAGATGATCCAGAAGGGCCAGCTTGGCGATATCCGCGTGGTGCAGGCCGAATACCCGCAGGACTGGCTGACGGAAAAGGCGGAAGACACTGGCTCGAAGCAGGCTGCCTGGCGGGTCGATCCGAAACAGTCCGGCGTTGGCGGCTCGACCGGCGATATCGGCACCCATGCCTATAACCTTGCCCGCTTCGTTACCGGGCTTGAACTCGACAGCCTGTCGGCCGATCTCGACGCCTTCGTCAAGGGCCGCCTGCTCGACGACAACGCTCACGTCATGCTGCGCTTCAAGGGCGGTGCGAAGGGGATGATCTGGGCAAGCCAGGTCGCGCCCGGCAACGAGAACGGGCTGAAGCTGCGCGTCTACGGCACCAAGGGCGGCATCGAATGGGTGCAGGCCGACCCGAACTATCTCTGGTTCACGCCCTTCGGCGAGCCCAAGCGGCTGATCACGCGCGGTGGCGCTGGTGCAGGTCCTGCTGCGGCGCGCGTCAGCCGCGTGCCGCCCGGCCATCCCGAAGGCTATCTCGAAGGTTTTGCCACCATCTATGCCGAAGCTGCCCGCGCCATTCGCGCGGCGCGCAAGAAGAATGGCAAACCGGCCAAGGATGTCGTCTATCCGACGGTGCAGGATGGTGTCGAGGGCGTTGCCTTCGTGGAAGCCTGCGTGAAATCGTCGAAGAAAAACGCGGCCTGGACAAAGCTGTAACTGAGGGCAGGGGCAAACAGGCGGCGGTGGGAGCAATCCCGCTGCCGTTTTTTGTGGTGCGGGTTCAGCCGCCATCGCTTTGCCCACCGAGACAGTGGCAAAACCTGTGGCCGATCGCTATTTGATGTCTGATGAATGACATTGCCGGCGTTTCGGGCGAAGATGCCAGGCAAGGCAAACGGATTGAAGGCACCATCATGGCGGCAAGGGATACGCTGACGAAGAACCAGTTGCGCGTGCTCGAAAAACTCGAGGCGTCGACCGGGCCGCTCAGCGCCTACACTTTGCTGGATCTCCTGCGCGAGCAGGGTTTTCGCGCGCCCTTGCAGGTCTATCGGGCGCTCGATGGGTTGATGAATGCCGGCTTCGTCCACCGGCTCGAAAGCATGAACGCCTTCGTTGCCTGCGCCGAGCCGCACGACCACAGCCACCGCATGATCGCCTTCGCCATCTGCGATAAATGCGGGCAGGTGTCGGAATTTTCCGACGAGGTCGTCGGCAAGCAGCTCGACCAGTGGGTGGGCTCGACCGGCTTCGCCGCCAAGAAGGCGGTCATCGAGTTTCGCGGCACTTGCGCCAAATGCGCGGCGATGGCTGCGTAGGGGCTGCAACGCGCCGTTATCGAACGATCGACAGCATATCTGCAAACAGCGCGTTCCATTGCGCCTCGTCGAGATCGATCAGCCCCAACGTTCGCAGCATGAAGGCGCCTTCTCCGGCGAGAAATGCAAGGGCCGCATCCCTGTCCGCCTTCTTCGTCATGTCCAGCCCGGAGAGACGGCTTGTATACCATTCCCGCGAAGCGGCTACCTGATCGGGCCGTTGGAGAAGCGCGGTCATCATGACTGCTGAGCGAGAATATTCCGCCTCGTCGCTGTCGCGTGTCGCTTCCAGGTGTCCTCTGATGATCGATCGCGCTGACCGGTCTGCGCCGATCCGCTCCATCACGTCGCGCTCGAAGGATTCGCCCCAGCGCTGGATCATCGACCGGATCAAATTCTCTTTGGTACCGAAGCAATATTGAACGCCGCTCTTGGTGATATCGGCAGCCTTGGCCACGGCTTCGAAGCTTAGCGACGCTGCGCCGGTCTGCGCCACGATCGCCTCGGCGGCATCCAGAACCTTTTCCCGATCGATGCTTCGCGGACGTCCAGCCATTTTGCCTCTTCCATTTCAATACGGTCGTATTTATATCGACTGTCATGCGCCGACAATCGCGCATGTTAAAGGAACTATCCGATGTCGCACCAAAACAGATGGCTTGTTCTTGGCATAGTTTCCAGCGCGCTTTTCCTGATCGTCATCGACATGACGGTGCTTTATACAGCGCTGCCTACGCTTACGCACGACCTTGCAGCCACTGCCACTGAAAAGCTCTGGATCGTGAACGCCTATCCGCTGGTCGTGGCCGGGCTGCTGCCGGGGCTGGGCGCCCTTGGCGACAGGCTAGGCCACAAGCAGATGTTCATGGCAGGGCTTGCGGTTTTTGGGGCGGCGTCGCTGGCAGCGGCATTCGCGCCTTCGTCCGGCGCGTTGATCGCGGCGCGCGTGTTTCTGGCGGTCGGTGCCGCCATGATGATGCCCGCCACCCTCTCGCTGATCCGCCTTACCTTCAAGGACGAGAAGGAACGCGCTTTTGCAATCGGTATCTGGGCTGCGGTCGCGTCCGGCGGGGCCGCCCTCGGTCCGGTCGTTGGCGGACTGTTGCTCGAGTATTTCTGGTGGGGTTCGGTCTTCCTGATCAATGTTCCGATCGTACTCGTGGCGCTGCTCGCAAGCGCTTTGCTACTGGCCACGCGCCCTGGTGACGCGAGCCGCCCGTGGGATCTTGTCGGCTCGATACAGGTCATGGTCGGTCTGATAGGCATCGTCTACGCGGTCAAGGAAATCAGCAAACGCGATCCGTCATGGATCATGGTTGCGGCTACCTTCCTGATCGGCGCTGCCGCGATGATCGTGTTCGTACGCCGGCAGCGCCGGAGTGCGGCGCCGCTGATCGACTTCTCCCTTTTCGGCAACCCGCGTTTCTCGTCGGGCGTGGCGACCGCCCTTGTGGCATCGGGAGCGCTTGTCGGTGTCGAGCTGGTGTTCAGCCAGAGGCTACAGCTCGTGCTGGGCTATTCGCCGCTCGAGGCAGGTCTGCTGATCCTGCCGATCCCGCTGGCCGCTTTCATCGCTGGCCCGCTTACGGGACTGGCTCTGCCTTACATCGCTCCGACCCGCATCCTGATAGGTGCTCTCGTGCTGACCGGCCTCGGCCTGGCGGGATTTCTTCTCGCCTATAACGGGCAGACGGCTGTGTGGCTTGCCCCGCTAGCGGTGATGGGCTTCGGGGTCGGCGCGGCGATGACGGCGGCCTCCAGCGCAATCATGCTTTCGGCTCCGGAAGAGCGGGCAGGCATGGCAGCGTCGGTCGAGGAAGTGTCCTACGAGCTCGGCGGCGCGCTCGGCATCGCGCTGCTCGGCAGTCTCATGTCGATCCTGTATACGCGCGCAATGACCCTTCCCGAGGGCATCGCGATAGCTTCGCAAGCGCGCGACAGTCTTGATGAAGCCCTCATGCTGGCCGCCGGACTGGAAAGCGATCAGTCGCTGCAGGTAGCGACCCTTGCTCGATATGCTTTCGATCAGGCCTTTGTGGGCGTGATCATCACAGCAATCGCATGTCTGCTGCTGGTGGCGGCGCTGGTGTGGAAAGTGTCACGAAAGCCGGACAAGTCCTTCGTACATGAACGATGAGTTCGGCGTTGCCATCACAAGACCTGCTTCCTCGCTGGAGTGAATATCGTCTCTAATGCGACAGGACCATCTGCGTGACGCCGGATGTGATCTCCCACCGATCGGCTCACAGCTGAGGTCAATGTGCTTCGTCCCAATTATGAGCAGCGCGCGCATCGACCTGCAGCGGCACGGCCAGATTTACCGCCGGCATGGCCGCATTTTCCATCACTGAGCGTACCACCGGCAACGTCGCCTCGACTTCGCCTTCGGGCGTCTCGAAGATCAGTTCGTCATGCACCTGCAACAGCATGCGTGCAGAGAGCTTGGCGTCCGCCAGCGCACCGTCCATGCGCACCATGGCGCGGCGGATGATGTCGGCGGCCGACCCTTGTATCGGTGCGTTGATCGCCGCGCGTTCGTTGAAGGCGCGGTGCTGCGGGTTGGATGAGCGGATTTCCGGGTAGTGGGCGCGCCGACCGAAGATCGTCTCGACATAGCCGTTCTCGCGGGCGAAAGCCTTGGTGCTGTCCATGTAGTCCCGAATGCCGGGGAAGCGCTCGAAATAGCGCTTGATGTAGTCGCTGGCTTCCTCGCGCGGGATGGAAAGCTGGTTGGCGAGGCCAAAGGCCGAGATGCCGTAGATGATGCCGAAATTGATCGCCTTGGCGCGGCGGCGCACATCCGAAGGCATGCCTTCGACCGGCACGCTGAACATTTCCGAAGCCGTCATCGCATGAATGTCGATGCCGTCGGCAAAGGCCTGCCGCAGTTGCGGGATATCGGCCATGTGGGCGAGCACGCGCAGCTCGATCTGGCTGTAGTCGGCCGAGACCAGCTTGTTGCCCTTGTCGGCGATGAAGGCGGTGCGGATCTTGCGGCCTTCCGAAGTGCGGATCGGAATGTTCTGCAGGTTCGGTTCTGACGAGGACAGCCGCCCAGTGGAGGTTGCAGCCATCGCGTAGGAGGTGTGGACGCGCTTTGTGTCGGGGTGGATATAGCCGGGCAGGGCGTCGGTATAGGTCGATTTCAGCTTGGTGAGCTGGCGCCAGTCGACGATCTTGCGCGGCAGTTCGTGGCCTTCGGCGGCTAGTTCTTCCAGAACCTGGGCCGAGGTCGACCACTGGCCGGTCTTGGTCTTGGAGCCACCGGGCAGCCCCATGCGGCCGAACAATATATCGCCGAGCTGCTTGGGCGAGCCGATGGTGAAGCGGCTGCCGGCGAGCTGGAAAATCTCGTCCTCGAGCCGTCCGGCGCCCTGGGCCAGTTCGCCCGACAGCCGGGACAGGATCTGGCGATCGACGGAAATGCCGCGCTGTTCCATCTGGGCCAGCACCGGCACCAGCGGGCGTTCCAGCCGCTCATAGACGGATGCAAGGCCCTTGGCGGCAAGGCGCGGCTTCAGCACCCGCCAAAGACGCAGCGTGACGTCGGCATCCTCGGCCGCATAGGCCGTGGCCTGTTTGAGGTCGGCCTGATCGAAGCCGACAAAACGCTTGCCGGAACCAGCGATGTCCTTGAACGTCATCGTCTTGTGACCGAGCCACTTTTCGGAAAGGTCGTCCATACCGTGGCCGCCCGTCGTGCCGGCATCGAGCACGTAGGAGATCAGCATGGTGTCGTCATAGGAAACGACGTCGATCCCGTGACGGTTCATCACGACGAGGTCGTATTTCAGATTCTGCGCGATCTTCAGGACCGACTTGTCCTCCAGCAGCGGTTTGAGTGCCGCAAGCGCATCGCGGACAGGGATCTGCCCTTCAAGCAGTCCGCCGCCAAGGAGATCGCCACGCCCGCTCTTGTGGCCGAGAGGCACATAGGCTGCCCGGCCCGGAGCCGTTGCCAGCGAGAAGCCGATCAGTTCTGCCTGCATCGGGTCGAGTGAGGTCGTCTCCGTGTCGAAGGCGACGAGGCCGGCCTCTTTCGCCTCAGCAACCCAGGCCTGCAATGTCGGCAGATCGAGGATGCAGGTATAGGCATCGACATTGATCTTCTCGGCAACGGCAGCCTCGGCGCGAAGCGCCGAAAGCAGCGAGGGCGTGTCACCATCCTTCTTGGTCGCGTCAGGTTCTGCGGCACCGTTCCCGGTAGCCCCTGCCGCCGATGATCTGGCTGTGGGTGCGGATGGAAAGCCGACATCCGGTCCATGGGCTGCGTCCGCGCGCTCGATCACAAGAGCGGCAGCTTCCACCTCTGCCACCTCGGTGCTGGTCGCCTCGGCGACACGGCGGGTCAGCGTGGTGAATTCCATCGCCTTGAGGAAGCCGATCAGCCTTGGCCCGTTCGGCGGCTGGAGAACAAAATCATCCAGTCCTTCCTTGACCGGCACGTCGATCTTCAGCGTCACGAGATCGCGCGAAATCCGCGCCTTGTCGGTGTTGTCGATGATCGACTGGCGCCGCTTGTCCTGCTTGATTTCGGAAGCGCGCGCCAGAAGCGTGTCGAGGTCACCGAACTGCTCCAGCAACTGTGCGGCGGTCTTCGGGCCGATGCCCGGCACCCCCGGCACATTGTCGACGGAATCGCCGGTCAGCGCCTGCAGGTCGATCATCTTTTCCGGCGGCACGCCCCATTTCTCGATGACTTCGGGAACGCCGATCTGGCGGTCCTTCATCGGGTCGTACATGCCGACGCTCGGGCCGACGAGTTGCATCAGGTCCTTGTCCGACGAGATGATGGTGGCGTCGCCGCCGGCCTCGCGGGCCAGCCGTGCATAGGTGGCGATCAGGTCGTCGGCCTCAAAACCCTCCATTTCGATGCAGGGCAGGTCGAAGGCGCGCGTCGCTTCGCGAATAAGGCCGAACTGCGGGATCAGGTCTTCCGGCGGCGCGGAGCGATTGGCCTTGTATTCCGGGTAGAGGTCGTTGCGGAAGGTCTTGGAGGAATAGTCAAATATGACGGCGAAATGCGTTGGCGTGATGCCGACATCGGTGTTTCGCGAATCCTGCATCAGCTTCCACACCATGTTGCAGAAGCCGAGAACCGCGCCAGTCGGCAGCCCGTCCGACTTGCGGTTCAGCGGGGGCAGAGCATGGTATGCGCGGAAGATGTAGCCGGAGCCGTCGACAAGGAAGAGGTGATCGCCTTTTTTCATGGCGTAAGCCCTAACGCGGAGGCCTGAAACTGTCCATTGCAAACAGGCAAGGGCCGGGCTTGTCTTGCCGATACCTGACAGAAAATGCCGCTCACGCGTTTGTTACAAAACTGTAATTTTCGTGCCCTTGAATCGCCACGTTCGCATCTCCAAATGTCAGTCATCGGCTTTATAGCCGAGTCCGGATTAAGGCCCGTCCCCCGCCTAGACCGGACCAAGCGGCAGCCTAATCCCCCTCTCCGGGCTGCCGCCCCCTTTTGAAGTACCGCCGCCGTGGTCCCCCTCCAGCCACGGCGGCATTTTTTTGTGCCGTGGTGGGCGTCTGGTCCAACATTGCTGGGGTTTCCTTGTTTTCACTGGCGCTTTAGGGTGGCGCCGCAGATTCGAAAGGCTCCCCCAATGTCCGCTCTCGCACCCGTCCTCGACCATCTCGACGCCAATCTCGACCAAAGCATCGAACGCCTGTTCGATCTGCTGCGCATCAAGTCGATCTCGACCGATCCGGCCTTCAAGGCCGATTGCCGCAAGGCCGCGGAATGGCTGGTCGAGGACCTGAAGTCGATCGGCTTCGAGGCAAGCGTTCGCGACACGCCCGGCCGTCCGATGGTGGTTGCGCATCATGACGGGGAAGGCCCTCATGTATTGTTCTACGGTCACTACGACGTTCAGCCCGTCGATCCGCTGAACCTGTGGGAAAGCGATCCGTTCGACCCGGCACTGAAGGAAATCGAGCCGGGCCGCAAGGTCATCACCGGGCGCGGCTCCTCGGACGACAAGGGCCAGTTGATGCTCTTCGTCGAAGCCTGCCGCGCCTACAAGCAGGTGCATGGCAAGCTGCCTTGCAAGGTGACGATCCTGTTCGAGGGCGAGGAAGAATCCGGCTCGCCGTCGCTGAAGCCCTTCCTTGAAGCCAATGCTGCCGAGCTGAAGGCGGACTTCGCCATGGTCTGCGACACCGGCATGTGGGACCGGGATACGCCGGCTATCTGTGTCGGCCTGCGCGGCCTGGTGGGCGAAGAGATCACCGTCCATGCCGCTGATCGTGACCTGCATTCGGGGGAATTTGGGGGTGCCGCCGCAAACCCCATCCGCATCCTGGCAAGGGTGCTGGCCGATATGCACGACGACACCGGCCGCGTCACCATTCCCGGTTTCTACGACGGCGTCGAGGAAACCCCGTCGCAGATACTGAAGTCATGGGAAGCACTTGGCGAAACGGACGAAAATTTTCTCGGCGTAGTCGGCTTGTCCATTCCATCGGGCGAAAAAGGCCGGTCGGTGCTTGAACTCACCTGGGCGCGTCCGACCGCCGAGTTCAACGGCATCAATGGCGGCTACACCGGCAAGGGCTTCAAGACTGTCATCGCCGCCGAAGCCTCCGCGAAGGTCTCGTTCCGCCTCGTCCACAAGCAGGACCCGGCCAGGATTCGCGCCGCTTTCCGCGATTTCGTGCGCGCGAGAATTCCGGCCGATTGCTCCGTCGAGTTCCATGAACATGGCGGCTCGCCAGCGATCCAGCTTTCCTATGACTCGCCGTTCCTCATAAAGGCCAAGCAGGCGCTGTCCGACGAATGGCCGAAGCCTGCCGTGATGCTTGCTATGGGCGGCTCGATCCCGATCGTCGGTGATTTCCAGACTTTCCTCGGCATGGAATCGCTGCTTGCCGGCTTCGGGCTGGTCGATGACCGCATCCACTCGCCGAATGAGAAATACGACCTGTCATCATTCCACAAGGGGCAGCGCTCCTGGGCGCGCATTCTCGACGCGCTGACACGCTAATTCTGGGGCAAACGCAATGACCATACGCTTTCACAAGAACGACCTGCCGGACCTTTCGAACTACAATGTCGACGCCGTCGCCATCGACACCGAGACGCTTGGCCTGAACCCGCATCGCGACCGCCTTTGCGTCGTCCAGATATCGCCGGGCGACGGCACCGCTGACGTGATCCAGATCGCGCAGGGTCAGAAAACGGCCCCCAATCTGGTCAAGCTGCTGGGCGACGACAAGATCACCAAGCTGTTCCACTTCGGCCGCTTCGACCTTGCCGTGCTCTATCATGCGTTCGGCGTCATGCCCGAGCCGGTGTTCTGCACCAAGATCGCCTCGCGCCTGACCCGCACATACACCGACCGCCATGGCCTGAAGGACATTTGCAACGAACTGCTCGGCGTCAGCCTGTCGAAAGCGCAGCAGTCGTCGGATTGGGCCGCCGAGACACTGTCGCCCGAACAGCTCGAGTATGCAGCTTCGGACGTTCTTTACCTGCACCGGCTGCGCGACGTTCTCGTCGGCCGTCTTGCCCGCGAGAACAGGACCAGCGAGGCGGATGCCTGCTTCAAATTCCTGCCGACGCGGTCCAAGCTCGACCTTCTCGGCTGGCCCGAAGACGATATTTTCGCCCACAGCTGAACCGGCGTCCTGCCCGGCTTGGCATAATGACCGGCCTTCCGGGCGTTCCCATCTAGATTGAAAGGGATCAAAGATGGCTCGTTTGCGTTGAGCCATCTCAGGAATGCCAAAGCAGAAAGGGACGCCGAAATGTACAAGCATATACTCATCGCCACCGATGGTTCCGAACTGGCGCAGAAGGGCGTCAGCCATGGGCTTGCGCTGGCGAAAAGCCTCGGCAGCAAGGTCACGATCATCACCGTGACCGAGCCCTTTCCGGTCTACGGCATGGCCGGTGAGTTCGGCTGGGTCGGCAGCCCCGCCGATGTCGAGAGCTACCAGAATGGCAGCAAGGAATTCGCGCAAAAGGTTCTTGCTGCCGCAAAGGCTGCTGCCGACAAGGCAGGCGTGAAGGCTGAAGTCCTTCATGTCGATAACAGCACGCCGGCGGACGCGATCGTCGCGACAGCCAAGGAGCGCGGCAATGACCTCATCGTCATGGCTTCGCATGGCCGCCGCGGCATCGGCCGCCTGCTGCTCGGCAGCCAGACGTCCGAGGTTCTCACCCACAGTGCCGTTCCGGTTCTGGTCGTGAGGTAGAGCGGGGCAAGCTTTTCAAGCGGTGCTATAAAAGTCACGCCTCACGCAAATCGAAGGCGCCTCTCGGAAGGGTCCGTGACCTTAGATTGAAAATTGCCATCTGATATGCAATTGACGGGCCATCGTTGGGATAGGCTGTCTGTTGAGCATGAAATTTGACTATCGCGCGGATATAGATGGCCTGCGCGCCGTCGCAGTACTGTCGGTACTTTTCTATCACTATGGTTTTTCGGCACTCTCCGGCGGCTTTACCGGCGTCGACGTATTCTTCGTCATATCCGGTTTTGTGATCACGGCGGCTCTGGCCAAAGAGGTAGATGCCGACCGGTTTTCGCTGGTTGAGTTCTACAACAGGCGAATCCGGCGGATCGTGCCGGCGCTGTTGCTCGTCCTGCTGGTCTCGATGGTGGTCGGGTATTTCATCCTTGTTCCCGGCGACTATGAGGATTTAGGCCGAAGCAGCATTTACTCCGCTTTCGGCGCGGCCAATTTCTATTTTCTCTGGCATACCGGGTATTTCGACCAGGCGGCGGAAATGCAGCCGCTCCTGCATATGTGGTCGCTCGGCGTGGAGGAGCAATTCTACCTGGTCTGGCCGCTGGCTTTGGCGGCTATGGCCTATATCTTTCGCAAGTCGAAGCGCGCCATCGCGGCATTCCTTGGCCTTCTGATCGCGATAAGTCTTGGTCTGGCGATCTATACGGTAGAGAAAAATCCGAGCGTCGCCTTCTACATGCTGCATACGCGGGCTTGGGAACTCGCTTTAGGCGCCTTGCTGGTCTTTTTGCCGAAGCAGGAAAATCGGTTGGCCGCCGAAGCGTCTGGCCTGTTGGGTGCCGGGCTCATTGTCTACGGAATGCTCGCCTTGAGCGAGAACGATCCCTTCCCGGGTCTGAATGCGCTCTATCCTTGCGTGGGGGCGGCGCTCATCATCTGGCCAAAGGTGGGCAATACGTTTGTCGCCAGGGTTCTGTCGTTGCGCCCCGTGGTATTCATTGGCCTGATTTCCTATTCGCTTTATCTCTGGCACTGGCCGATCCTGGTTTTCTTCCGCAACTATGCCAATGGTGCGGCCCCGACCGCGGGTGAAGCCCTTGCACTCATCGCGCTCGTTGGGGTGGTTTCCTATGCAAGCTGGCGTTACGTCGAAAAGCCATTGCGCAAGCCGCGCAAGCCTCTGATCGTGATAGGCACCGGCGCTGTATTAATGCTTGCCACCGCCTGTCTGGGGCTTGTCTTGATCTCGACGGCCGGGTTCCTCAACAGGCTTCCGTCGGCTGCAATGCCGATGCGAAGCGTCGAGGTCATGTGGGAATGGAACTGCCCGCAGAACATAAAGACTCCAGGCCTCGGGAATAAGCCGCTTTGTGTCCTCGGCGCGCCGTGGGCGAAAGCTGAGCGCAAAGGTATTTTGTGGGGCGATAGCCATGCGCTACATTTCGCGCCTCTTCTGGACATGGCGGCGCGTAAGCAGAATGTAGCATTGGTGGTATGGCACGCCTGCCCACCATTCATCGACAATGAGGTTGTGAAGCGGCTGGTGCGGAAAGATCCGGACTATTCGTCCGACTGTGCTGAAAGCCGCATGCAGGCACTGAAATGGATGAAGGACAATGATGCCGACATTGCGGTTCTGGCCGCATCCTGGTCGCTGATACCGGGTACGCTCTACCAGCAGTCGCCTGAAAGGCGGAATGCAAAACGTGGGGCGGAGCTTATGAGGGCAGGCCTGCTGAAAACGATAAAGGATATCGATTCTAAGGAACGGTCCGTTGTCATTTTGAGCGATGTTCCGCCTTTCGAGAAAAATCCCAGTTTCTGCGCGTTCAGCCGCGTTTCCGGGCTTTTGCGGCGTCCGTGCAAGGATCGTGACCTGATTATCACCGAAGCGGATATGCATAAACGGCAGGACGCCACTGACAGGGTTCTTCGTGAAGTTGTTGCCAAGAATAAAGGCGCTTCTCTCGTGGCGGTTGACGACGACCTTTGCGAAAACGGGAGATGCCATTCGTTTATCGGTAACGAGTTCATTTATCGAGACAACAATCACATCCGCAGGAATTTGACCGAACAGACCAAGCGTCGTCTCGTGCAACTCATGAATCTCGACACTGCGTTCCGGAAAAATGCAGTCGGCTTGGCCACTGCTCAATAACACTCCCGCCCAAAACCCGCTTAAGGGCTCCTTAAATCGCCGCATTTACTGTTCACTCGAAACCCACGCGCAATTGGGGAATGGGCAGCAGCGGACGGTATGGCGAAAAGAACCACGACACGCATCGAACCGACTTTCGACGGATCCGCCGAGCGCAAGGCCTCGGGCGGGTTTTCCGTCAGCGAGGATGATCGTGTCATGCCCTCAGCCAAGAAGCAGCCAGCCGCAAAGCGCAAGGCTGACAAGGCGGAGAGGGGGCAGTCCTCGCGCCGCAGTCGGAAAAAGCCGCGGCGCGGATTTTTTGGCGGGCTGACGCGTGCCGTCTACTGGTGTTTCGTCCTGGCGATATGGGGCGGCATCGCTGCTGCCGGCATCGTTATATATTACGGCGCGCAGATGCCGAGCGCCACGACGTGGGCGATTCCGGATCGTCCCCCCAATGTGAAGATCGTCTCCGTCGACGGCAAACTGCTCGCCAACCGCGGCATGACCGGCGGCGAAGCAGTCGGTCTGCACGAAATGTCGCCCTACATTCCGCAGGCGGTGATGGCGATCGAAGACCGCCGCTTCTATTCGCATTTCGGCATCGATCCGATGGGTCTTGGCCGTGCGCTGCTGGGCAACCTGACCAGCGGCCGTTTCTCGCAAGGCGGCTCGACGCTGACCCAGCAGCTTGCCAAGAACCTGTTCCTGAAGCCGGACCGCACCATTGAGCGCAAGGTGCAGGAGGTGCTTCTGGCGCTGTGGCTGGAGCAGAAGCACACCAAGGACCAAATCCTCGAAATGTATCTCAACCGGGTCTATTTCGGCTCGGGCGCCTATGGCGTGGAGGCCGCATCGCGGCGCTATTTCGGCAAGTCGGCCCGCGACGTGACCTTGTCGGAAGCAGCCCTGCTTGCCGGCCTGCTGAAGGCCCCCTCACGGCTTTCCCCGGCGCGCGACCCCAAGGCCGCCGAGGCTCGTGCGCAGCTGGTGCTGGGCGCCATGCGTGACGAAAACATGATCGGCGAGAAGGAACTGGCGACCGCGATGAGCGCGCCGGCAACCCGCGCCGCATCCTACTGGACCGGCTCCGAACACTACGTCGCCGACCGCATCATGGAAGAACTGCCGAACCTCATCGGCGAGGTGCGCTCGGATATCATCGTCGATTCCACGATCGATCTCACCTTGCAGGACCTCGCGGAAAAATCCATCCGCCGCCTGATCGACGAGAACGGCCAGAAGCTGAGCGTCAGCCAGGGTGCGCTTGTCTCGATCGACAATTCGGGTGCCGTGCGCGCGATGGTCGGTGGCTACGACTATGCCAACAGCCAGTTCGACCGCGCCGCCGAAGCGCGGCGTCAGCCCGGCTCGGCCTTCAAGCCGTTCGTCTATCTGGCCGCTCTCGAGGCCGGCCGCACGCCCGACAGCATCCGCAACGACGCGCCGATCAGCATCGGCAAATGGAAGCCCGATAATTACAACGGCAAATATTTTGGCCGCGTTACGCTGGCAACCGCGCTGGCGAAATCGCTGAATTCGGTCGCCGCCCAGCTCACCATGGAAGTCGGACCTAACACGGTGATCGAAGTAGCGCATCGCATGGGCATCGAATCGCAGCTTCAGGCGAATACGTCTATCGCGCTCGGTACCTCCGAGGTGACGCCGCTGGAACTGACGGCTGCCTATGTGCCCTTTGCCAATGGCGGCTACAAGCCGGAGGTCCATTTCATCCAGCGCATCACCACGACCGCCGGTGAAGTGCTTTACGAAGGCACGGGCGGCAACGCACCGCGCGTCATCCGGCCTGAAATCGTCGGCATGATGAATTCGATGATGACCGGAACCGTCGAGGTCGGCACCGCCAAAAAGGCTGCCTTCAACTGGCCGTCCGCCGGCAAGACCGGAACCAGCCAGAACTCGCGCGACGCCTGGTTCGTCGGCTACACGGCCAATCTCACCACCGGCGTCTGGTTCGGAAATGACGACGGCAAGCCGATGAAGAAGGTAACCGGCGGCGCGCTGCCGGCTCAGGCGTGGCACGAATTCATGGTGGCAGCCCACGAGGGCGTTCCGATCGCGCCGCTGCCGGGAACATGGAAATCCGCGCCGCAGGCAGAACCTGGCTCGGTGCCGATGGCGAGCATCGAGGAGCCGGACCATCCGGCAGCGGCACCCGCGCCTTCGCCCGTCAGCCGCAACCTTCCCATGGACGATGTCGGGGCTGCCGATGGCGACACAGGTTTCGTGCCGATGCCACAGGAACCGCCAACCGCCTCGATCGGACGGCCTGTTCCCCAGGCGGATGTGGGTGGGCCGGTCGTCAGGCGGCAGACCTCGATCCTCGACGTGATCATGGGCAACTGATCTTCGCCGATCATTCACCTGCGGCCACGTCGCCGCTGGCCAGCGCGATCTTCATCCATTACATAGCGGGCTTGGAGATCACGCAATGGCTGTATCCGATACACGAAAGACAATCGTTCTGACCGGCGCCAGCCGCGGGATCGGTCACGCCACCGTCAAGCGTTTTTCGCGCGAGGGCTGGCGCGTGATCACCTGTTCGCGCCAGGCCTTTGCCGAGGATTGCCCGTGGCCGGCCGGACCAGAAGACCACATCAAGGTCGATCTTGCCGATCAGGAAGATGTCGGCATCGCCGTATCCGAAATCCGCCACCGGCTCGAGGCCCATGGCGGGCAGCTTCATGCGCTGGTCAACAATGCTGGCATCTCGCCCAAGCTGAAAGACGGCAGCCGCATGAACTCCATCGACACGCCGATGCATGTCTGGCGCGATGTCTTTCAGGTCAACTTCTTTGCGCCGATCATGCTGGCGCGCGGTCTGTTTAGGGAATTGGCGGCGGCCAAGGGCTCGATCGTCAACGTCACCTCGATCGCCGGCACCCGCGTGCACCCCTTCGCGGGCACGTCCTACGCCACGTCGAAGGCAGCCCTTGGCTCGCTGACGCGCGAGATGGCGCATGATTTTGGCCCGCACGGCATCCGCGTCAATGCCATCGCGCCCGGCGAAATCGATACGGCGATCCTGTCTCCGGGCACCGAGAAGATCGTCGAGACGATACCGTTGCGCCGGCTAGGCTCGACATCGGAAATCGCCGACATCATCTTCTTCCTGTGCTCGACGCAGGCGTCCTACGTGACCGGCTCGGAAATCCACATCAATGGCGGCCAGCACGTCTGACCGCCATGGGTAAGAGTGCCGAGGCTTAAGCCTTCGGCTTGTCTTCGGTAGAAGACTCTTCGCTCGCTTCAGCGTCGTCGCTTGGCTTCAAGCCTTTCAGCTCGGTCAATGGACTGTCCGAGGTCAACGGGCCGGCCAGCGGTGGGCGCGGATCGTCCTTGGTCGAGTCCTTCACGACCTGCTCGACGATACCGCGTGCGACCTCGCGCTCGCCCATGATGACGACATCGGCACCCAGTCCGGTCAAGTGATCGACCTCGGCGTCGGAATGCGCGCGTGAGATGATCCGGATTTCCGGATTTGCGGCGCGCGCGCGCAGGATGATCTGACCGGCCTCGAAAGCGTTGGGAATGGCCAGGATGAGCCGCGTTGCACCGGCGGCATTGGCCGAAGCGAAGACGTTGCTGTTTGCGGCATTGCCTGCAACGGTTTCGATGCCTTCGGCGTGGAGCTTGGCCAGTGTCTTGTCCGCATCCTCGATGACCAGGAACGGGAGGCCCGCCTCCTTCAGGGATTTGCCGACAAGGCTGCCGACACGGCCGTAGCCGATCAGGATCGTATGGTCGGTAAGCTTGGTTGCCGGGGGTAGGTCCGCATCCGCCTTGGCTGAAACTGGCGCGGCGGTGGCAACGACACCGGGTTCCGTCGCCGGACCGATCGGCTTGGTTTCGGTTGCGGCTGGCGTCTTGCCGGAGCGCTTCTCCAGCCAGGGTTTCAGCCTCTCCACGCCGGCAAAGACCAGCGGGTTCAGCACGATCGACAGGATCGCGCCGGCCAGGATCAGGTCTCGGCCCTGCTCGGGCAGAAGGTCCAGTCCAACCCCCAATTCGGCAAGGATGAAGGAGAATTCGCCTATCTGCGCCAGACTGGCTGAGATTATGAGCGCAGTCGCGATCGGATAGCCGAAAGCGATGACGATAAGGTAGGCCGCGACCGACTTGCCTATGACGATGATGAACAGCGTCGCCAGAATGGGCCAGGTATTCTCGATCAGGCTGGCCGGGTCGAACAGCATGCCGACCGAGACGAAGAACAGCACCGAGAACGCGTCGCGCAGCGGAAGCGACTCTTCCGCCGCCTGATGGCTGAGTTCGGATTCGCTCATGATCATGCCGGCGAAGAACGCGCCGAGCGCCAGCGATACGCCGAAGAGCTTTGCGGCACCGAAGGCGACGCCCAGTGCGATGGCCAGCACCGCAAGCCGGAACAGTTCGCGCGAACCGGTGTGGGCGACGTAATGCAGGATCCACGGAATGACCCGGCGGCCGACGATGACCATGACCAGCACGAAGGCCACAACCTTGGCCAACGTCAGGCCGACCACGCCCCAAAGGCCGAGATCGAACTGCAACGAGAGAAGGCTGCTGGCGTGTTCAGCCGCCTGTTCCTGCCCGCCCAGAACGCCTGCCAGCGCCGGCAGAAGCACCAGCGCCAGAACCATCGCCAGATCCTCGACGATCAGCCAGCCGACGGCGATGCGTCCGCGCTCCGTCTCGATCATGCGCCGTTCCTGCAGCGCACGCAGCAGAACGACGGTACTGGCGACAGACAGCGCCAGACCGAAAACCAGCCCGGCGCCGATCGTCCAACCCATCAGCCATGAAAGTGCTGCGCCCAGCGCGGTTGCAAACGCGATCTGCACGATTGCGCCCGGCACCGCTATGGCGCGGACGGAGAGAAGGTCTTTCGGCGAAAAATGCAGGCCGACGCCGAACATCAGCAGGATGACGCCGATCTCGGCGAGTTCCAGCGCCAGGCTCTGGTCGGCTACGAAGCCGGGTGTGTTCGGGCCGACCAGAACGCCGGCGATGAGATAACCGACCAAAGGCGGGATGCGAAATCGATTTGCCAATGCGCCGAAAACAAATGCCAGCCCCAGACCGGCGACGATAGTTGCGATGAGGGGCGTGTCATGCGGCATTGTTCGGAGGGCGCCTTCCAAAAAAATTAAACAAAATGGGGGTGGGACGGCGAAAGCCGCTCCGATTTCAATATGGGTGAGCGGATGCCTTTCGTGCAACCCCGCAAGTCCATGAATCTTCTCTGAAATAGAACTTTTGGAGAAAAATGCGGAGTGGGTCTCGTCGCGCTGAAATGCATGTTGAAAGCTCGGCGCGGTTCGAAGAACCAGCCGCAGCGTCACGACGGCTCTCTAAATTCTATAAAAAAGGTAGAATTTAGAATGTTGCCATTTCATTTGCCGGCGGAGGGACGTCACATCCAGTGCGTTTGACTGTGGGATCATTGGAAAAAATCTTCCAGTAATCCTGCTCGTCAAGATTGATTTTCTAATATCGGTCGGAGAAAGACAGGGTGCGAGCACGAAGCTTGCCGTTCGGCAAAGTCGCCGCCGCCGGCGATACCGTCCAAAAGCCGAGGATTATTTTTCTTCCGATAAGCAGGTTGGCAGAAAAGAGATTGCTTCTCTGGATTGGCTACGCGAGTGCATTCCTTCTGAATTTCGGCCCTGAGCGCTAAATATCTAGGGCATAATTCAGGACACCCCGATCACCATGTCGCAGCCGTCTGCCAAGCTCAACGCGTTCCCCGTCTTCATGCGGGTCGAGGGCGAAGCTGTGGTCATCGTCGGCGGTGGTGACGAGGCGCTGGCCAAGGCGCGGTTGCTCGGTCAGTCGAGCGCCAGGCTGGTGATCATTTCCGATCATGTCGAGCCGGAGCTGGCCGACTGGATAGCCGCCAACAATGCCGGCCACATAAACGCGCTCTACGATTCCGCTTATCTCAACGGCGCGGTGCTGGTCTTCGCCGCCACCGGCGATGCCGGGCAGGACCGGGTGATTTCGGACGACGCACGCCGCCTCGGCATTCCGGTCAATGCGGTCGACCGGCCTGAACTGTGCGATTTCTTCACGCCCGCTCTCGTCAACCGCGCGCCGCTTGCGGTGGCGATCGGCACGGAAGGGGCAGGGCCTGTCCTTGCACAGTTGGTGCGCTCGAAGATCGACCGCATGCTGTCGCCGTCGCTTGGTTCGCTGGCAGTGCTGGCTGCTTCGTTTCGCGAGGGTGCTGAAAAGCTTCTGCCGAAAGGCAGCCCGCGCCGCCGTTTCTGGAACGAGTTCTTTTCCGGGGCACCTGCGCGTGCTCTCGAAAACGGACAGCCTGAGGAGGCGCGCGCGGTTGCCTCCGCGCTGCTCCGCCGTCAGGAGCCAACCGAAGGCCACATCGCGCTTGTTGGTGCAGGCCCCGGTGCCGAAGATTTGCTGACGTTGCGCGCGCATCGCCATCTGATGGAAGCCGATGTCATCGTCTATGATGCGCTGGTTCCTGAGGCTGTAGTCGCCATGGGCCGTCGCGACGCCGAGCGCCTGCCGGTCGGCAAGCGCAAGGGCTGCCATTCCAAGTCGCAGGCAGAGATCAACGATCTGCTGGTCAGCCTCGGCCGCGAAGGCAAGCGCGTGGTTCGGCTGAAGTCCGGCGATCCGCTGGTGTTCGGCCGCGCCGGCGAAGAGATGCAGGCGCTGCGCGATGCCGGAATTTCCTATGAAGTTGTTCCGGGCGTCACCGCCGCTTTTGCTGCTGCCGCCGATTTCGAACTGCCGCTGACATTGCGCGGCGTCACCTCGTCGATGGTCTTCACCACAGGCCACGACCTCAAGGGCAAGTCGCTGCCGGATTGGGCCAAGCTCGCGATCTCCGGCGCGACGGTTGCCGTCTACATGGGCCGTTCGGTCGCTGCCGATGTTGCATCGCGCCTGATCGATGCCGGGCTTTCTCCCGATACGGCAGTTGCCGTGGTGGAGAACGCCAGCCTTACCAGCCGCCGCAAATTCCATGGCACGCTGGCCGACCTGCCGTCGCTGGAAGATCGCACTGACCTGACCGGGCCGGTCATGACCATCATCGGCGATGCCGTTGCCGGGGCCAATTTCGAGAAATCTGAACCGCTCGCCGCACAGCGCCATATCGGCGCGGCCGCAAGAACCGGGGAGACCGTAGCATGAAGATACTCACCGCAAATCGCCTCACCGACGGCGAGGCCGTGTGGTTCTCGACCGACCATCGCTGGGCCGAGACGATCGATCATTCCGAGATCGCCAGCGACAAGGCGGGCGAGGAGAGGCTTGAAGCCATCGGCCACGCCGGCCTCGTCAACAACGAGGTGGTCGATGTCAATCTGATCGACGTGCAGTTGGTCGACGGCGAAATTCGCCCGACGCGCCTGCGCGAGCAGATCAGGGCCGCCGGCCCGACAAACCGCAACGATCTTGGCAAGCAGGCACGCCCGGCGGTTTCGCGCGCGGCATGATGGAACGGGCCGACGGGCCCTGAAAGACGAAGACGATGTATCGCTACGATGAGTTCGACCACGATTTCGTAAAAGCCCGGGTCGCCGAGTTCACCGACCAGGTGGAACGGCGTCTGGCCGGCGAGATCACCGAGGATCAGTTCCGGCCGCTGCGGCTGATGAACGGCGTCTATCTTCAGCTCCACGCCTATATGCTGCGTGTCGCGATCCCCTATGGCACGCTGAATTCGCGCCAGCTGCGTATGCTGGCCCATATCGCGCGCAAATACGACAAGGGCTACGGCCACTTCACCACGCGCCAGAACATCCAGTACAACTGGCCGGCGCTGTCCGACATGCCGGCGATCCTTGCCGATCTGGCAAGCGTCGAGATGCATGCCATCCAGACCTCGGGCAACTGCATTCGCAACGTCACTGCCGATCATTTCGCTGCCGCTGCCGCCGATGAGGTTGCCGATCCGCGCCCCTATGCGGAAATCCTGCGCCAGTGGTCGTCGGTGCACCCGGAATTCTCTTATCTTCCGCGCAAGTTCAAGATCGCGGTGACGGGCGCAGAGCGTGATCGCGCTGCCATCCAGGTTCATGATATCGGCCTGCACCTGAAGAAGAATGCTGCGGGCGAGCTTGGCTTTGCCGTTTATGTCGGCGGCGGGCAGGGCCGCACGCCGATGATCGCCAAGAAAATCCGCGACTTCCTGCCAGAAGAGGATCTGCTGTCCTACACGACGGCGATCCTGCGCGTGTACAACCTCAACGGCCGCCGCGATAACAAATACAAGGCGCGCATCAAGATCCTCGTCCACGAGACCGGCGTCGAGGAACTGACCCGCCAGGTCGAGGCCGAGTGGGAAGCGCTGAAGGACGGCGAGCTCAAGCTGCCGGAAGCCGATGTCCGCGCCATCGAAGCCTATTTCGCTCCGCCGGCACTGGTCGCTCGGCCGGAAGGCGACGAGGCGGTAAAGACCGCGCGTCTCGATAGCCGCAGCTTTGGCGAGTGGCTCGACCAGAACGTTCTCACCCACAAGAACCCGGACTATGCCGCAGTCACGATCTCGCTGAAAGGCATCGGCGAGGTGCCGGGCGATGCGACCGACAGCCAGATGGAAGCCGTGGCCGATATCGCCGAGAAATACGGTTTCGACGAACTGCGTGTCAGCCACGAGCAGAACCTGATCCTGCCGCATGTCGCCCGCGCCGATCTCAAGGCGGTCTATGATGCTCTGGTAGAGATCGATCTGGCGACGGCAAACTCCAACCTCATCAGCGACATCATCGCCTGCCCCGGTCTCGATTATTGCGCGCTTGCCAATGCCCGTTCGATCCCCGTCGCGCAGCAGATTTCGCTGCGCTTCGCCTCGCTGGAGCGCCAGCGTGATATCGGCGAACTGAAGCTCAAGATTTCCGGCTGCATCAATGCCTGCGGCCACCATCATGTCGGCCATATCGGCATTCTCGGCGTCGAGAAGAAGGGCGCGGAGCTCTATCAGGTGACGCTCGGCGGCTCCGGCGATGAACACACCTCGATCGGCGAAATCGTCGGCCGTGGCTTCGGCCCGGAGGAGATCACCGACGCGATCGAAACGGTGGTGGACACCTATCTGCGCATCCGGAACGACCGGACTGAAAAGTTCATCGACGCCTATCGCCGTGTTGGTGCCGCGCCGTTCAAGGAGGCGCTCTATGGCAGCGAAGCCAAGGTCGCTTGACGCGGAAGCCACGGCTGCCTCGCTTGAAAGGCTCTATGGCGAACTGACGCCGCACGAGATCATCGAGCACTCTGTTGGCGAGCATTTCACGGGCGGCATCGCCGCCGTGTCGTCGTTCGGCGCGGATTCTGCCGTGCTGCTGCACCTGATTGCCGAGGTCGACCGGTCCGTTCCGATCATCTTTCTCGATACCGGCAAGCATTTCGGCGAGACGCTGGACTATCGCGACGCATTGGTCGCCGACTTTGGCCTGACCGACATACGCATCATCACGCCGGAGCAGGCAGCACTCGACCGCCTTGACCCTTCCGGCCTGCTTCACCAGTCCGACACGGAAGCCTGCTGCGCCATCCGCAAGGTCGAGCCGATGGCGCGCGGCGTCGAGCCTTTCCATGCCTGGTTCACCGGCCGCAAGCGGTTTCAGGCTGCCACCCGGCAGGCGCTGCCGGCCTTTGAGGCGGTTGGCCCGCGCATCCGCATAAATCCGCTCGCCCGTTGGACCACCAGTGATCTGGCCGACTACATGCGCAGCCACAAACTGCGCGAGAATCCACTCGTCGCCTATGGCTATCTGTCGATCGGCTGCTTTCCCTGCACGCAGCCCGTCAAGCCGGGCGAGGATGCGCGCAGTGGCCGCTGGGCTGGACAGGCAAAAACCGAATGTGGCATTCATTTGCCCGGCCTCGACCGGACGTTGAACAATTCTTCGCTTTAGGAACCGCCTGAATGACCGAAACCAACGCGCAGCCGCGCCTGTGGACGCCTGAAGGCTTTCGCGAGGAAGAATGGACCCATGCCGAAGGCGCGGAAGCGCTATCTGGCAATGGCCGTTTCATCCTGCCGCTTCAGGCCTTTCTGGATCTCGATCCGGAAGTGCGGAAATCAGCCAAGGAGCGCCTTGGGGTGCTGCTGCAGCCCGGCGATGCCGTCGAGACGATAGTCGATCTGCTTGACCAGCTTTCACTGGTGGCGCTGGCCTTTCCGGCCTTCAACGATGGCCGCAGTTTTTCCAAGGCCGAACTGCTGAGAAGCCGCTATCAGTTCGAAGGCGCCGTCCGCGCCACCGGGCAGGTCCTCATCGACCAGCTGCCGCATATGCTGCGGCTTGGCTTCAATGAATTCGAGGTGTCGCACCCGACCTTGATTGCCCGGCTCGAAGCCGGGCAGACGGGCGGCATCCCGCTTTACTATCAGCCGACCGCAAAGCCGGCCGAGAAGGGCCCGAAATATTCCTGGCGGCGCGTGCCTGCCAGCTGACGCTGCGGTAGTCCTGCGCGGTCTTTACAACCTTGATGATTAGGCATTCTCTTTCGTTGCCGGACGGAAATATCCGCCGGATACGAGGGAGAACACCATGGGCTTTGACTACGTTATCGCCGGCGGCGGTTCCGCCGGCGCGACGCTTGCGGCGCGACTGAGCGAAAACCCGTCGATCAAGGTATGCCTCATCGAGGCGGGCGGCGCCGGCAACGACATTCTCGTTCGCGCCCCCGCCGGCATCGTTGCCCTGCTGCCGGGAAGGCCGAAGATCAACAACTGGGCGTTCGAGACCGTGCCGCAGGAGGGCCTTGGCGGGCGCAAGGGCTATCAGCCGCGCGGCAAGGCGCTTGGCGGCTCAAGCGCCATCAATGCCATGCTCTACATTCGCGGCCATCGCCGCGATTACGACGAATGGGCCGAACTGGGCTGCGATGGCTGGTCCTGGGACGAAGTGCTTCCCTATTTCCGGCGCTCCGAAGGCAATGAGCGGGGCACTGATGCCTTGCATGGTGGCGACGGCCCGCTGAAAGTGTCGGACCAACGCTCGCCGCGCCCGATCACCAGCGCCTTCATCGAAGCCTGTGCCGAGAACCAGATACGCACCAACGACGATTTCAACGGCAATGAGCAGGAAGGGGCTGGCGTCTTTCAGGTAACGCAGTTCGCCGGCGGTGCCCGCAATGGCGAACGCTGCTCGGCTGCTGCGGCCTATCTGCATCCGGCCATCGGCCGGCCCAACCTCACGGTGATCACGCACGCCCATGCAACCGGCATTGTGTTCGACGGCAAGCGCGCCACCGGCCTTCGCTACCGCGTCAAAGGCCGCGAGGAAGTCGCCTCGGCAAAACGGGAAGTTATTCTGTCTGCCGGTGCCTTCGGCTCTCCGCAGCTTCTGCTTCTGTCCGGTGTCGGGCCTGCCAATGAGCTCGCCCTTCACGGCATAAAGACGATCCACGAATTGCCGGGTGTTGGCCGGAACCTGCAGGACCATCTCGATTTCGTCATCGGCTGGCGGTCGAGAGAGACAGACATGCTCGGCATGAGCCCTCGCGGTGCGGTGAGTTTTATCCGGCATATGCTGCAATGGCGCCGTGACGGAACCGGCATGATCGCCTCTCCTGGCGCAGAAGGCGGGGCGTTTCTCAAGTCGGACCCGTCAGTGGATCGGCCTGACCTGCAATTGCAGTTCGTCGTCGCACTCGTCGAAAACCATGCCCGCACGCTGCATTACGGCTTTGGCTTCTCCTGCCATGTCTGTGTGCTCAGGCCTCACTCGCGCGGCGAGGTCGGGCTTATCGGCACCGATCCGATGGCGCCGCCGCGCATCAATCCGCGTTTCCTGTCGGACGAGCGCGATGCAGCGCTTATCCTCAAGGGCACGAGGATGATGCAGAAAATCCTCGGGTCGCCTGCGCTCGCGCGATACCGGCACAAGCCGCTTCATGCGGGGGATAATGATGACGATGCCGATCTGATGAGGCAGATCAGAAGCCGTGCCGACACCATCTATCATCCGGTGGGAACATGCCGCATGGGCAAGGGCGACATGGCGGTGGTGGACCCGCAGCTTCGCGTTCGCGGGCTCGAACGGTTGCGGGTAGTCGATGCTTCCGTAATGCCGACGCTCATCGGCGGCAACACCAATGCGCCGGCCATCATGATTGCCGAGAAAGCGTCGGACATGATCAGGGCCGGAGTCTGATTGGCCTGACCACCTGTATTTGCGTCCGGCTGTTCCAAGCGAATAATCGAGGCAGTGCGAAGGCTTTCGATAATTTGGTCCGACCAGTTAGACGATTTGGGCTTTTCCTTCGTTAAATCGAACCCTAAGATGCCAGCATTATTTCGAGCAACGAAATAAATCGATGGCACAGGGAGGAAACCAATGCCGGGCAAGAAGATATTGATGCTGGTCGGAGAGTTCTCCGAAGAATATGAGATTTTTGTTTTCGAGCAGGCAATGCATGCGGTCGGCCACACGGTGCATGTCGTATGCCCCGACAAGAAAGCCGGTGAGGCGATAAAGACTTCGCTGCACGATTTCGAGGGCAACCAGACCTATACCGAAAAGCTCGGCCACGATTACATTCTCAACAAGACGTTTTCGGAGGTGAAGCTGGACGAATACGACGCGGTCTACGCGGCCGGCGGCCGCGGTCCGGAATACATCCGCATCGACAAGCGCGTGCAGGCGATGGTCCGCCATTTCCACGAAACCGGGAAGCCGATTTTCACCATCTGCCATGGCGTGCAGATATTGATCGCCGTTGACGGCGTGGTGCGCGGCAGGGAGGTCGCGGCGCTGCAGTATTGCGAGCCGGAAGTGACCCTTGCGGGCGGCATCTATATCGACGTCGCGCCGAACGGAGCGCATGTCGATGGCAATCTCGTTTCAGCCAAGGGTTGGCCGGGACTTGCCGCCTTCATGCGCGAATGTCTGAAAGTTCTCGGCAGCGAAGTCACTCATGGCAAGACCATGATGAGGGAGACGCGGCAGGCGGCTTGAGCGGATAATTGATTCTTGGCCGCCGCGCGTCTTCGTGTAGCGGCCTTTTTTCTTCGGGAGTGCCTGTTTTCAGGCGACCGCGCGCGCTTCGCGGAAGGAGATGAGCTTCTTGCGGTTCTCATCCCACAGCACCAGTTTCACGCAGCGAAAGCTTTCCATGATCGTGATGCGCCCGACGCTGCGCAGTTCCGGAAAGTCCCGCAGCACCTCGGGAAGCCTGTAGCACGGCACTTTGCTGGACAGATGATGAACATGGTGGATGCCGATATTCCCCGTCAGCCAGCGCAGGACGCGCGGCAGGTCGTAATGCGATGAGCCATGCAGTGCTGCATGCTGGAATTCCCAGTTCTGGCCTTCAGACCAGTGCGTGTCCTCGAACTGGTGCTGGACATAGAACAGCCATATGCCTGCAGCGCCTGCCAGGACGACGATGGGCAGGTGCACGATTAGGAACGGCACGATGCCGATCAGCCAGATCAGGCCCACCGATAGTGCTGCAATCGCGAAATTGGTCGCCATGGTCGAAACCCACGGCAGCATGCCGGCCCGCATCATGCCGAAAGGCAGCCGCTGCTTGAACAGGAAAAGCCAGATAGGCCCGATGCCGAACATCACGATCGGATGGCGGTATAGCCGGTAGGCGAGGCGGCCTCTTGGCGACAGCGCGCGATACTCAGAAACGGTCAGCGTCGTTATGTCGCCGACGCCGCGCTCGTCCAGGTTGCCGGCGGTGGCGTGATGCGCGGCATGCGCGCGGCGCCAGTAATCATAGGGCGTGAGCGTCAGGACACCGATTGCCCGGCCCGTCCAGTCGTCAGAGGAGCGATGGGCGAAGAAGGAACCGTGCCCGCAATCATGCTGGATCATGAACAGCCGCAGCAGAAAACCGGCAGCCGGAATGATGAAAATGAGGCCCCACCAATGGCCGTAATGCACCGCAGCCCACGAAAGCGCCCATAAACCGGCAAAAGGAACAACGGTAATGGCGAGTTCCAGCGCGCTTCGTCGCCTGTCGGGCTTTCGGTAGCGAGCGAGAATTTTCAGCCAGGCGCGGTCGCCGGAGCGAGTGTGGAGATCGGGGGCAATGTTCATCGGCGACCATAGACAGGCCGCCGCGCCGCTTGCAAGAAGTTTAAGTGATGCGAGCCGACCCTAGCGGCGGCGTGTCGCGGTGCTGGCCAGAGCCTCTGCCCGCTCCAGCTTGCCCAAAAGATCACGCAGCTTGCGCGGAGCCTCCTGTTCAGGCGCAAACGCCGGCAGGGACCGCACGAACCTTTTCACCGGTTCGGTTCCAAGCTGGCGTCTGATCTCCAAAGCCAAGGCGCTGTACTTTTCATTGTCACTGCGGGCCATCGTCCCAATACCTTTTGTTGGGTGAAGAACTCCCTGCGCGTTGGAATGGTTCCTCCATCGATGGTCTTATGCAACCGCCGTTGATCGTTAGGATAAAAGTTTAATTAAAATGGAATCAACTGATGACTGACTTGGAATATCCGGCGAAACCGCTTCCAGGGTGTCCTCCAGTGGCCTTACCCCTTGATTTTTGCCCGTCAAACCTCGATATCGGGCCCAACTTCCGAACCTATGAGAATGACGGGACATGGCGATGAACGAGCAGGAAAAACAAGAACGTGCGCCCGAAGAGAACGAGGCTCTCGAGGCTGCTGCCGAATCGCGCGATGAGGGCGACTATGAAGCGCTTGTCCGGCTGATGAAGGAAAACGAAGAGCTCAAGGAGCGGGCTCTGCGGATTGCCGCCGACATGGAAAACCTGCGCCGGCGCACCGCCCGCGACGTGCAGGATGCACGCGCCTATTCCGTGGCCAATTTCGCGCGCGACATGCTGTCGGTTTCAGACAACCTTAGCCGCGCGCTGGACGCCATTCCGGCCGAAGCGAAAGCTGCCGGAGATGCCGGCTTCATGGCCCTGATCGAAGGCGTGCAGATGACCGAGCGCGCCATGCTTTCGGCTCTCGAACGCCACGGCGTGAAGAAGCTGGAGCCGCAGGGCGCGAAGTTCGATCCGCATTTCCATCAGGCGATGTTCGAGGTGCCGAACCCCGACGTGCCGGCCAATACGGTGGTTCAGGTCGTTCAGCCGGGCTATTCGATCGGCGAGCGCGTGTTGCGCCCTGCCATGGTCGGCGTTGCCAAGGGTGGCCCCAAGCAGCAGCCTGCCGCTGAGGCCAAGGCCGAAACCGGCTCCGCCGATGGGCAGGCTGAACCCGGCCCGATAAACGAGCAGGCCGAAAAAGACGCCTGATCCTGGCAGTATAAGAGCGTTGGATGTTCCAAAGAACGGTTCCGACGCTCTAAGTGCATGAACACCGCTCCGCGCCGATCGGATGCGCGCGGGACGCCGTAGAACATAAGTCGGCGCGGACGTTGCATGGCGTTTCGGGATCGACCATGCTCCGGCAAAATATTGGCGGCGGTGGCGATGAACCCGATTCTGCTTCTCGACTATGCCGGCGTGGCTGTATTTGCGGCCACCGGCGCGCTCGCAGCGTCCCGCAAGCAGCTCGACATCATCGGTTTTCTCTTCCTGGCCAGCGTAACCGGCATAGGCGGCGGCACCTTCCGCGACCTGATACTCGGCGCGCCTGTCTTTTGGGTCCGCAATCCAGATTATGTGCTGATCTGCGCCGTCATTGGCGTGCTCGTCTTCTTCACCGCCCACATGGTCGAATCCCGTTACAAACTCCTGCTCTGGCTGGACGCGCTCGGCCTGTCCGCCTATTCGGCGATGGGGGCGGCCAAGGGCATGGCTATCACTGGCTCTCCGACCGTCGCGGTCGTCACCGGCATGCTTACGGCCACCTTGGGTGGCATCCTGCGCGATCTTCTTGCCGGCGAACCTTCGGTGCTTTTGCGCCCCGAAATCTATGTGACGGCGGCCATGGCGGGGGCGGCGATGTTCACCCTTGCCGATATTACCGGTGCGCCGTTGCCGCTGTCGGCGCTGCTGGCATTCGCAACAGCCTTTATCGTGCGGGCAGGGGCGTTGAAATTCGGCTGGGCCTTCCCTGCCTACAAAAGCCGTCCCGGACGACGCCCGGAAGACATTCCCTGATCAAGCCGTCACGGTGATCAGGCGGCGAAGCGCTGGCCCTCGCCGCCGTAATAATTGACGTAGCGGGCGCTGATTTCCTTTACCGGCATGACGATGAACACGTCTACGGTGCCGAAATCCTCGTCGATCACGCAACCATCGCCGATCCGGGCTCCGATCCGCAGATAGCCCTTGATCAGCGGCGGCATGGCCGCGATCGCCGATTTGACGTTGATCGCCTCGGCCGGCATCAGGTCCATGCTGCAATAGCGGCTGGGAATGGCGCGCACATCCCAGGCGCTGCTGGTCCGGCAATTGTGAGCCAGATAGGACAGCGCTTCGCTGTGGGCCGCGGGCACAGTGCCGTGGAACGACGCGCACCCGGCCATGACGCCGACGTCATAGTGATTGATATAGGCCCAGATGCCTTGCCACAGCACCTCTATGGTGCGCTTGGAGCGATATTCGGGCAGCACGCAGGAACGCCCAAGCTCGAGAAAGCGCTGGCCGGGGTGGCGGGCAATGAGCTTTTTCAACTCGAATTCGTCTTCGGAATAGAAGCCGCCGGCAGCAACGGCACTTTCCTGCCTCAACAGCCGGTAGGTTCCGACGATACGGCTATGGGCGGGACCAGCAAGCGACATGTCGAGCACCAGGAGGTGATCGCAAATCGCGTCGAAACGATCGGCGTCGCGCCTGTCAAGCGAATGCGCAACGCTCTGCTTGGCTCCGAGTTCGTCGTAGAAAACGCGATAACGCACTTCCTGCGCCGCAGCGATTTCCGCCGGATCGCGCGCGAGGCGAACTTCGAGATTGCCTATTCGGCCCAAGGCTTCGCTTCGGAAAACGTCATCCGCCAGCCGCGCGATGATCGCGGCGCCATTGGCGTTCAGAAATGTATCCCGCTCCGGCAACGCTGTCTGCACGGGTGATTCTCCTTCGAGCCATCCCACATCAGCGGGATAAAGGGGGAGTGCAACAGGATTGTGACTGTAGCTTGAACGGTCATCAAGGGCAATCATTGCCATGCGCTCGGAAAGAACAAAGCCGGCTAAGTGATTGGGTTGGCGTGGCCAAATCCTGGCACGGTCAGGCTGCGGCGTGTTCGCTCACCGCCTGCACCAAGGCTGCCGGGTCGAGTGGTTTCGTAACGAAGCCGCTGGCGCCGTGGGCCAGAACCGCATGTCGGGTTTTTTCCTGGCTGTCCGCCGAAAGCACCATGATCGGCACCGGTGTTGTTCCGGTTTCCTCTTCATAACGGCGGATCGCGGCGATCGCGTCGAGACCGTCCATTACGGGCATATGAAGATCCATCAGTACTGCGTCATAGCGTCGTTTTCGCGCGCTGTCGGTCACTGCTTCGACGGCGGCCTTGCCATTTCCGACTACATCGACGCGATGGCCGGCCTTCAGCAAGGCTGCACGCGCCAGCATGGCGTTGATATCATTGTCCTCGGCGATCAGAATGGACAACCCGATCTGACGCTTGTTTCCCGGCTTGGAAGGCACCCGGCGTTTCGGGGCTGCCGAGGTCTCGAGTGCGCCCGAGCCGGCGGTCAGCAGGACGCGCAGCAATGTCTCGCCGCGAACGGGGCGCGCGAGGAATGTCGAATAGCCGCTGTTCCTGAAATCGCCGAGCATGCCGCGATCGGTCGGCGCAATCAGCGTGACGGCCTGGCAGGTATCAAAACCGACTTGCCGCAGCCGCCTGAGCAAGCGTCCGTCGTTCCTCTCGAGCGCGGCATCGATCAGCAGCGTATCGCAGCCCTTGGCCAGCGCGATCGCCTGCGACTGTGTCTCGGCGATCTCGACCATGCCGCCATGCGCCGTGATCGAGCGTGCGATGGCCTCGGCCTCCACCCGGTTTCCCGACAGGATGACGGCGCGGCGTCCGGCGAGAACCATGCCGCGAACATTGCCGCCGTCGACCGCGTCGGCAGCCGGAATGGCGAAGGAAAACTCCGATCCCTTGCCGTAGCTGCTGTCCACGGAGATCGTTCCGCCCATAGACTGCACGATGCGCTTGGAGATCGCCAGCCCCAGTCCCGCGCCGCCATGAGTTCGCGTGGAGGTGCCGTCGGCCTGCTCGAACTCGTCGAAGATACGCTCCATGTCGCCTTTGCGAAGGCCCTGGCCGCTGTCTGCAATCGAGAAGCGGATCATGTCGGAATTCTCGTCGATCACCCGCGCAACGACCACAAGGACGCCGCCTGCGTCGGTGAACTTGATCGCATTGCCGATGAGATTGAGCAGAACCTGACGGACACGGCCGGGATCGGCGGTGATCATCTGCGGCACTTCGGGCGCGACATGACAACCCAGTCCGATGTTTTTTGCGAATGCGCGGGAAGCCAGAAGCTCGACGACATTGTCGGCGATATCGCGCGGAGACATGGGCTGCGGTTCCGGATCAAACCGCCCGGCCTCGATCTTCGAATAATCGAGCAGATCCTCGATCAGCGCCAGCAGCGCGCTCGCCGATGTCGAGACGGCGCCGACATAGGTCCGCTGTTCCGGCGTAAGCCCAGTGTCGGCAAGCAACTTGGCCATACCCATGATGCCGTTCATCGGCGTGCGGATTTCGTGGCTGACAGTCGCCAGAAACCGGGACTTGGCCTGGCTGGCATATTCGGCGCGCTCGCGTGCGTTGATGAGCGCCGTCTCCGCCCGTTTGCGGGCCGTGATGTCGCGCGCGATGGCTCGGTGGGATACAGAGCCGGTTTCCTTGTCGCGCACCGAAAGCTCGATCCACGAGAACCAGCGCGGTCCGCCCGGCGCGCGGATGGCGACATCAGTCGAACTCAGGCATTCACCGTCGGAGAAGGCCGCATCCGGCACGATGCCGACCTCGATGCCGAGCTCCGAAAGCGTATGGCCGGAGATTTTACGCAGATCCGAGCCGATCAGTTCGGCGAAAACCTTGTTGGCGTAGACGATGTGTCCCTCACGATCGCGATGGACGACGAGATCGCCAAGGGCATCGATAAGCCCATGGAAGCGCTCCTCGCTTTCTTGCAGCTCCCACATCCGGTCGGCGAGGGTCTCGATTTCGGCGCGGCTGCGGGCCGTGCTTTCGCGGACCAGCGAGACCGCCCTGCGTTCGTTGCGAAAAGCCCTGGTGAGGATGGCAAGGCCAACGGCACCGGTGACGAGAAGACCGGCGCTGATGAAATCCGAGGCGCCTTCCAGCTTGGCGAGTGCTGCGAATATGAGAACGACGGCAAACGTCGCATAGATCAGCACACGGGAAGCGCGCCGCGGCAGTTCCGGGGCGATCGGCGGCGATACTATCTGTCTGCGCCGCAACGCCGGCGACGGTTCGGTTTCCGCGCCGCGCTCGATGCTACGCAATTCGGTTTCGACGGAATCCACGCTCATGCGTCGACCCTAGACGGGAAGCCTTAGGGAAGCTTTTGGCGGATCGTTCTAATTTTAGCGTTCGCCGCGAAAATACGCGTATTGCGCGAAATCAGTCACTCGATGGAGGCGCCGATTTCATGCGGCGCCAGCTGAAAAACTCGTCGAGGAGAACGAGCCCTGCACCCACGGTGATAAACGCATCGGCAAGGTTGAAGATCGCGAACGACCAGACCGGCGTGTGGAACAATATGTAGTCGATCACATGGCCGTAGACCGTGCGGTCGATGAGGTTTCCGATTGCCCCGCCGATGATCAGCGCGAAGCCTACCCGCGCCAGAATTTGGCCCGGTCCCGTCCGAAACGCCAGATAAAGCACGAAGGCGACCACCGCGAGCGAAAGCAGGATCAGCCCCTTGTCGCCGATCGACGAAAACATCGAGAAGGCGACGCCGGTGTTGTAGGTGCGGTAGAGCGCCAGGAAAGGAAGAACGTTGATCTGGTCGTGCATGAAGAGCTCGGTTTCGACCAGAAACTTGATCCATTGGTCGAACGCCACGGCGACGGCAGCGAGCAAGCCGTAGGGAGCCAAGGATTTCCAGGTCACGCATTGCCCTCCGCGCCGAGTGTCAGCGCGCCGCGCCTGATTTCGAAAAGCATGACCCCGGTGGCCACGGCGAGGTTGAGCGAATCCGCACGGCCTGCCTGCGGTATGCGCAGAAGCCTGTCGCAGCTCTCAGCCAGATTGTCGGGAAGGCCCTGCTGCTCATTGCCCATCAACAAGAGAACGGGACGGCCGGAAAAATCGACCGAGCGGTAGTCGACTGCGCCCTTCAGGTGCGTGCCTGCGACGAGGCCGGGAAAACCCTTGCGCCAGGCCAGAAATGCCTCCGTCGTGGCGCGCGCCACAGGCACGGCGAACACCGAGCCCATGGTGGCGCGGACGGTTTCCACCGAGAACGGATCGGTCGTCTCTCCGACCAGGATGATGCCTTTGGCGCCGACGGCGTCCACGGTGCGGATCACCGTGCCGAGATTGCCGGGGTCGCGCACCCGGTCGAGCGCCACCCAGACGTCGCCATCCCTGGGACGAACGTCCTTCAGTGGCAGGTAGCGCTGCGAAAACACACCGACCACCATCTGCGGATTGTCGCGCCGGGTGATTGCCGAAAGCACCTTCTCCGAGACTTCAAGAACGGTCCCGCCGGCAGCGACCGTGCGCGCGGCGACCTTTTCGATCGTCGGGTTGCCGAGCCCGGCCTTGGCGAAAACCAGTGTCTTGATCGACCAGCCGAGATCGAGCGCGTCGATGACGAGCTTCAGCCCTTCGGCCATGAAGGCGTTCTGCTGGTCGCGGAATTTCTTCAGCGCCAGCGCCTTGATATCCTTCACCAGCGGATTGGCGAGGCTGGTGACCTCCTTGACCTGACCCGGCGCGCCGGTGCGATGTTCGCTCATGAGGCCACCCAGCGCGAAAACAGTGATGTCGACAATGCCCGCCCGGCGGCCTTCTCGCGAATGATCAACTCGCCGGATTCGATGGTGCCGCCCATGCCGGCGAACGTGTCGCGCATCAGCGCGTGGATCGCGAAGAACGAGGCGCGGATGGAATAGGCGGTCAGCACCACAGCCAGCGGCTTCGGCGTCAGGATGGACCGGCAGATATCGGTCAAGGCCGGCAGATCCTCGAACAATTGCCAGACCTCGCCCTTGGGCCCGCGCCCATAGGCGGGCGGGTCGAACAGGATGATATCGTAGCCGTTGCCGCGCCGCTCCTCGCGTTCGGCGAATTTCATGGCGTCCTCGCAGATCCAGCGTATCGGCTTTTCGCCGAGACCGGCCATGAGCTGGTTTTCCCGCGCCCAGCCGATCGCCTTCTTCGAGGCGTCGACATGGGTGACTTCGGCGCCGGCGCGCGCTGCCACCAGCGAAGCGAGACCGGTATAGCCGAACAAATTGAGCACCTTGACCGGGCGCTTGGCGTTGCGGATCAGGCTCGCCATGTGGTCCCAGTGCGAGCCCTGTTCCGGAAAGACGCCGACATGGCGGAACGAGGTGAAACGTCCGAGATAGTCGATGCCGTCATGACGCATCGGCCATGTTTCGCCGAGCGGCGTCTTGGGAAAGCGCCAGCGGCCCATGCCTTCCTCGTCGGTGTCGCCGGTGAAGACGGCGTCGACGTTGGCCCACTCCTTCGCGGGCAGCGCCTTCTGCCAGATCGCCTGGCCCTCGGGGCGAACGATGCGATACGGACCGTATTGCTCGAGCTTTTCGCCTTCGCCGCTGTCGAGCAGCGCGTAGTCGGCGTTGGGAGACACTTCCAGAATGACCGGCAGCCGTTCCGCCGGCAATGCGCCTTCGCGGCGCTGAAGCACGCGAGGTGCAGCCTTCGGCTCGGGGGCGGGCTTGGCGTCGGGAGCGTCGGGGTTGCGGCGCGGCGCGGCCGGGCGTTCGCTTCGGCCACTGGGGGGCGAAGAGCGATCGGCCTGCGGACGCTTGTCGCGGCGTTTGTCACGCGAAGGTTTCATGCACACTCCAGATGCGGCAGTCGCGCTTCTGCCACAGCATCCGTCGCATCGCAAGAAATGGCGTCCGCTCAGCCTTTGCTGCGCTCATAAACCGCGATTCCCGCAGCCAGGTCTTCCAGCGCGGCACCCACCGATTTGAACAACGTGATCTCGTCGTCGCTTTCGCGCCCACGCTTCTGGTCCCGGGCGAGTTCATGCAGGTCGGCCACGATGTCTTCTGCCTTCAGGACGCCCGATGCCAGCGGCTGGACGATATCGCCGGCCTCTTTCGTTGCGCCGGCACGTGTGTCGACATAGACCCGGGCTCGACGGATGGCATCGTCGTCGCTCTCACGCATGGTCGGCGTAAAGCCGCCGACCAGGTCGACATGCGTACCGGGCTTGAGCAACGCCCCCTTGATCAAAGGTGTCGTCGAGATCGTGGCGGAGGAAACGATGTCCGCCCAACCCAGATCGGCATCCAAATCTGCACTCGCTGCGGCATCAATGCCCTCCGCACGCAAATCTGCCGCAACCTTTTCGGCATTGGCCGGCGTGCGATTCCATATCCTGACCTGCTTGATCGGCCGCACCGCCGAATGCGCCCTGGCCAGGAATGGCGCCAGCGCACCGGCGCCGACGATCAGCAGTTTCGAGGCATCCTCGCGGGCGAGATAGCTGGCGGCGAGTGCGGAGGCGCAAGCCGTGCGCCACTGCGTCAACCGCTGCCCGTCGATCAGCGCCTGCGGCTCGCCGGTCGTGCCGTCGAGAAGCAGGTAAAGCCCCATGACAGCCGGCTTGGCGATGGCATTGTTGTCAGGCGAGACGGTGACGATCTTCACGCCGATATGGCCGCCGTCGGAAACGCCATCGGCATTGAAGTCGCTCCAGGCCGGCATCAGAAGCAGTGTCGAGGCCGCACCCGTCGGGCGCTCCACCGTGTGGTGATGGCGCACCGGCTGGATCGCGCCGTCACGAAAGGCTTTGCGCAGTGTTTCCACAAGTCCGGAAAAGGTGAGGGCGCGGTCGACATCGCCCGCCGAAATCATCTGCATTGCTGGTCCTTGCGTGGTGGGTCTTGGACGCGGGCTCTGCCGCGCCTAATGCTTTGTTGCCGGCAGGTTCGTTTGACCGGATGTAGCGCGCGGATCGGCCATGGTCTGCAATTCCTGGCCGCGTACACGCGCCAGCTTGCGATAGCGTCCCTGCTTGAGCCAGGTGGCGAGGCTGCCGACGATCATGCCGACGGCAATTGCCGCGAACAGCAGGAAAAACAGCGGCAACTGCAGCGTCAGCGCCGGGTTGCCCGGATTGAACGGGTCCAGCGTGAAGGCAGTTGGCGCGCGATTGGCCACCGCCAGCGCGATCAAAATGATGGCGATCGGCACGAACACCACGATGAGCATGAAGCGATTGAGCATGTCTATTCCTGGAGCCGGCCGGCCTTTTCCGATTGAAACGGCCTTTGCCCTACTTGCCGGCGTTTAGCCGTTCGCGCAGTTCCTTGCCAGTCTTGAAGAAGGGAACCCACTTCTCCTCGACCTCGACCGAATCGCCGGTGCGTGGGTTGCGGCCGGTGCGAGCAGGGCGGTTTTTTACCGAAAATGCGCCGAAACCGCGCAATTCCACCCGGTTTCCATCCGCCAGGGCATCGGTGATTTCGTCAAAGATGGCGCTGACGATGTTTTCCACGTCCCGCAGGAAGAGATGCGGATTGCGTGTGGCAATAATCTGCACGAGTTCGGATTTGATCATGAGCGCGGTCCCCGCCAATGGTTTCTAATGGTATGCGGATGATTTTATTCGTTTTTAAGCCGGCCCACCGGAACTTCAAGGTTGCCAGACCGACACGAGACCGTCAAGGAACAAGCGATCTGCGCCGATCTTGCGTAGCAATTCTTCGCCGCCGTCAGGCAGGCCAAGGGCGCGGCTGGCCACCTGCATCATGGAACTGCTGAAGAACAGGCTTGAGCCGCCGCCCTTCGGCTTCCATTCGACGACCTTGAGATCGACGTCGACCCCCTTGGTGCCGAGCCAGTCGATTGCTTCGTTCTCGCCGCCGACCTCATCGATCAGCTTGTTCTGCAGCGCCTGTCTGCCCGTGAAGATCGAGCCATCCGCAAGCGCAATAACCTGCTCGCGCGTCATCGAACGGCGCTCTTCCACCAGGCCGACAAACCAGTCGTAGCTGTCTAGGATCATCGAGCGAACCATCGTGCGCTCTTCTTCCGTGGTCGGTCTGAACGGCGACGGTGCCGCTTTCAGCGGCGAGGATTTGACTTCTTCCAGCTTGATTCCGAGCTTGTCCATCAGGCCGCTGACATCCGGATACTGGATCAGGACGCCGATCGATCCGACGATCGACGACTTGCGCGCGACAATGTGATCAGTGGCGGAAGCAATCATGTAACCTGCGGATGCGGCAAGCGTGCCGACCTGCGCTACGACCGGCTTTTCCTTGGCAAGCGCCCGGACGGCGTCGAAGATCGCTTCGCCGCCGGCCGTAGTCCCGCCCGGAGAATCGATCGAGAGGATGACGCCCTTCACCGATTTTGCCTTGCGGATTTTTTCGAGGCGTTCGAGCAGTTCCTCGTCCTCGGTGATCGTGCCCTCGATCTTAACCTTGGCTATGTGGTTGGCCGCAGTGCCGCCGAACTCGTCGTCGTAAAACCACATGGACGCTGCCGCGATGCAGATGGCCGCAATGGCAATCGCTGCAACGCGCCAGAAGGTCAGCTTACGCCGCAAATGACGGCGGTCGATCAGATCGTCGGCTCTCGTTGCCATGCTTGCCTCGTGTTGGCGGGAAAGCGTCGTTTTAATCCAAGCGGCCTGCAAGGGCTACCGGTTTCATCACCGCGGCGGATCGGCTCGTTTTGCTTTGGTTAGCCGGATGGGCTGGCATTTCACGTTAAAGTAACCATATTGCTGTGTAGGTCTGAGAGGCGCTGCCTTTCGGCAGGTGGTGACTATGCGTTTCAATGGGCTTCGAGGCCCGGATTTGCTATAGTTTCACGAAGACTTACGCCTTTCCGGATACCATTCCTTCCGGTCGACGCGGAGAAGATTTTAAGTTTAGTGCCACAATTCCGTGGTTTTCAATCGTTTGATGCTTCCTGCTTCGCGCAGGATATTCGCGATACGGCAACGTCCGGCTTCGAACCGGAAAAACAAGAAGGCAATATGTTGGCGCGACCGACAAAAACGACCGATGGCCAGCCGGCGTCCACGCTTCCGGCAGCAGGGGTATCACAACCCCGGCGCGGAGCGTTTGAGACTGCTCAGCGGCATTCCTACAGGGTGCGTTTTCTCAAGATCGCATTGCCGGTTCTCGCCGTCCTCATGGCTACCGGGTTTGTTGGATATTCCTACATGTCGACGCCGGCGACTGTGGCTGTCAGCGCCGATGGCTCGGCCTACTCCGATGGCAAGCTGGTGATGGCCAATCCAAAGCTCGACGGCTTTACCAAGGACAACCGGCCCTACAAGATGACCGCGGCACGTGCCATTCAGGAATTCCAGAATGAAGGCATCGTCAAGCTTGAAGGAATCGACGCGAAATTGCCGGTCGACGCCGAAAACTGGGCGACCGTGGTTGCTCCGCACGGCGTCTACGATCGCGACAAGAACACGCTCGAGATCACCGACGTTATGACGATTACCACCTCTGACGGTATGGTGGCGAAGCTCAAATCGGCGTATCTGGATATCGGCAAGGGTGGAATGAAGACGGACGACCCCGTCGATATTCAGCTCAAAGGCGCTAAAATCAACTCGGACTCGATGACGATCCTTGAAAACGGCAAGGTTTTGATATTCGAGAAGCGGGTGCGCATGAACATCGATTCCAGCCGGTTGAAGACGGCAGAGAACGCGAGCGGAGACCAGAATGTGGGGCAATAAAATGAGGCTGCCGCTGGGGGCGGTGTTGGGCCTTGCGGTGATGACGCTGGCTCCGGGTCAGGTTTTCGCGCAAGACAGCACGCAGAGCCGCCTGTCCGGCCTGAACCTGTCGGGCAAAGACCCGATTCAGATCGAAAGCGACAAGCTGGAAGTTCGCGAATCCGAGAATAAGGCGATTTTCAGCGGCAACGTTACCGTCGTGCAGGGACCGACACTCCTGAAATCGGGTAAGATGACGGTTTTCTACGCCAAGGATGGCGGTTCTGCCGCAACCGGCTCGTCCAACATCGACCGGCTCGAGGTCGAGGACAAGGTCTACGTCAAGTCCAATACGCAGGTCGCCACCGGCGATCGCGGTACGTTCGACATGAAGACCGAGATTCTGGTCTTGTCGGGCGACGAAGTGGTCATGTCCGATGGTCCAAATGTGCTCGTTGGCTGCAAGCTCACGGTGCAGATGAAGACAGGCGAAGCCAATGTCGATGGCTGCAAGAAGGGTAATTCGGGCAGCGGTCGCGTCATGATGTCGATCACGCCCGGATCGACACCTGGAGCCACCACCGGAACCAAGAAGCAGTAATGCCGCAATCTGCATCGCTCTTGTCGCGCCTGTCGGGGCGTCGGTCGGCGCCTGCTGCTCCTGCCTTGCGCAAGGACGCGGCGAGCTTCAAGGGCACCTTGATCGCTCAGGGCCTGACCAAGGCCTACAAGGGACGAACAGTGGTCAACAGCGTCTCGCTCGGCGTTCGGGCTGGCGAGGCTGTCGGGCTTCTGGGTCCGAATGGCGCAGGCAAGACGACATGCTTTTACATGGTCACCGGCCTGGTGCCGATGGACAAGGGCACCATCGAGATCGATGGCTTCGACGTCTCCTCCATGCCGATGTATCGCCGCGCCAGGCTCGGCGTCGGCTATCTTCCGCAGGAAGCCTCGATTTTTCGCGGCCTGACCGTCGAGAACAATATCCGCGCGGTGCTCGAAGTCGTCGAGAAGAGCCGCAAGGAGCGCGACAAAAATCTCGATGCGCTCTTGGACGAGTTCCATATCGCTCATTTGCGCAAGGCCCCGGCCATTTCGCTCTCCGGCGGCGAGCGCCGCCGTCTCGAGATTGCCCGGGCTCTCGCCAGCCGTCCGAACTACATGCTGCTCGATGAGCCGTTTGCCGGTGTCGACCCGATCGCTGTCTCCGACATCCAGCAGCTCGTGCGCCACCTGACCAAGCGTGGCATCGGCGTCCTGATCACCGACCACAATGTGCGCGAGACGCTGGGGCTGATCGACCGGGCCTACATCATTCACGCCGGTGAAATCCTGAAGCACGGCTCCGCAGCCGACATCGTCGCCGATCCGGATGTGCGGCGGCTTTACCTCGGCGAAGGCTTCACGCTCTAAATTTCTGTGCTTTTGTGTAATCCCGTGAGACGCTGCTTTTCAGGCGCTCCGGGCTCTGCAATCTGCATAATAAATAGGCTTCTCTCCAGCCTTCTCCTTGACATGCAAAAGCCGGGCCAGTTTTATGCGTTCGGGGAAATTCGTCGTGGGCGTATTCGACGGATACGGGAGTGCGTGAGTAACAATGGCCCTTGCAGCCAAATTGCAGCTTCGGCAGTCACAGTCGCTGGTGATGACACCGCAACTGATGCAGTCGATAAAACTGCTGCAGATGACCCATATCGAGCTGGATCATTTTGTCGATGAGGAGATCGAGCGCAATCCGCTGCTCGACCGCGTCGAGCCGCGCGATGACGCAGCGGGAGACCGGCTGGAGAAGAATGATTCTGCCGGCGAGGAGTGGGTGGAAGCAGATACGGCATGGAGCGCTGAAGCCATGTCGGAAAAGCTCGATGCCTCGCTCGAAAACGTGTTTCCCGACGACCCTGGTGTAAGCGATCGGGTAGGCCCGGATCTTGCGGCACAATGGAAATCCGCTTCCGGCGGCAGCGGCTCCCTTGGCGCGTCCGAAGGATTCGACATGGAGGACATGGCAGCTGCGGCGCTGACGCTGCGTGACCATGTCGGCGAACAGATTTCTTTTGCGTTCGTCAATCCCGCTGACCGTCTGATCGCTTACGAACTGACCGACGCGCTTGATGAAACCGGCTATATGCGCGGCGATGCCGAGGAGATAGCCGAACGGCTGGGTGTCGGCGAGGCGGATGTCATCGACGTTCTCCGCAAATGTCAAACCTTTGAGCCGGCCGGCATTTTCGCCCGCGATCTCGCCGAATGCCTGGCGCTTCAGCTTACCCGGCGCGACCGGTTCGATCCGGCGATGAAAGCGCTTGTCGACAATCTCGATCTTCTGGCTCGCCGCGATTTCCAGGCGCTGAAGAAGCTCTGCGCCGTCGACGAGGAGGATCTTCTCGATATGCTCGCTGAGATCCGTCGTCTCGATCCACGGCCCGGCGCTGCCTTCTCCGGTGGAAACACCGATACTATCGTGCCGGATGTCGAGGTGCGCGCCGCCAGCGACGGAAGCTGGACGGTCGAGCTCAATCCCGAGACATTGCCGCGGGTTCTGGTTGATCAAATCTATTTTACCCAGGTTTCGACGCTGACCAAGAATCAGGCGGAGAAGGATTTTCTCGCCGAGTGCCTTCAGAACGCCAATTGGCTGACGCGCAGTCTCGACCAGCGCGCCAAGACGATCCTGAAGGTCGCATCCGAAATCGTGCGCCAGCAGGACGCCTTTCTGGTTCACGGCGTCCGGCAATTGCGCCCGCTCAACCTGCGCACCGTTGCAGACGCGATCGGCATGCATGAATCGACCGTCAGCCGTGTCACCGCCAATAAATATATGTTGACCCCTAGGGGCGTCTTCGAACTGCGCTATTTCTTCACCGCGGCGATCGCTTCGGCGGGCGGTGGCGATGCTCACTCCTCCGAGGCGGTGCGTGACCGCATAAAACAATTGATCGATGAGGAAGCGTCAGCGGAAGTTCTTTCCGACGACGCCATTGTCGATATCTTGCAGCGCGATGGTGTCGATATCGCCCGGCGAACTGTAGCCAAGTATCGGGAAGGTATGAATATTCCCTCGTCCGTGCAGCGGCGGCGCGAAAAGCGCGCCATGGCGAGCGCAGGCCGCTAATTCACAGCCGTTTTTGCCGTTGACTTTGCCTTCATTGACAAGCGTTGATGAAGTGACTAGAAGCCCGCCCGCATGGGACGGGCTGTTGCCCGCAGACAAAATGCTCCGTCGGGAGACGGCTTGTGATTAACCGGAAAGTTCGGACTTAAATTCGGCGTGAAACCCGCCCTGTAGCTTGTGCGCGCCGACTACGGGTATAAACTCGAACAAATTTGAAGTCTGAACAGGGAAGGTCAGTTTTCAGATGAATTTACGCATATCGGGAAAGCACATGGATATCGGTGAGGCGTTTCGTACGCGCATCGAAGGACGGATTGGCGAAGCCATCGATAAATATTTCGATGGCGGCTTTTCCGGACATGTGACGGTGGTGAAGTCCGGCTCGCGCTTTTCGGCCGACTGCATGATCCGCCTTGATACCGGCATTGCCCTTCAGGCAGCCGGAGAAGCGCAGGAGCCCACGGCAGCCTTCGACGCCGCAGCCGAGCGTTTCGAGAAGCGCTTGCGGCGCTACAAGCGCCGGCTGAAGTCCCACAATCCCGGCGCGACCAACGGCATCGTCACCGATGTTGCCTATACGGTCATGGCGCCGCTGGGGGACGACGAGGAGGAGCTTCCGGAAGACTACGCGCCGGCGATCGTCGCCGAATCGACCGTGGCGCTGAAGACCATGTCGGTGGCATCCGCCGTCATCGAGCTCGACACCAAGGACAGCCCTGTCTTTGTTTTCCGCAACGCCGGGAATGAGCAGGTCAACATCGTCTATCGGAGGCCGGACGGAAATATCGGGTGGATCGACCCCTCGACGACAAAAGTCGCGCAGGGATAGGCAACGTCTTCTGGCTGCGCTGCCGGTTATGGGATTGCCGGCAGTGCGGACAGCGAAAAGGATATTTGGCAATGGATCTGAGTGATCTGATCGAGGTTCAGGCAATCATGCCGGCCTTGAAAGCGAATTCCAAGAAGCAGCTTCTGCAATTGCTAGCCGAAAGAGCCGCCAGCATTACCGGTCTTCCCGAGCGCGAAGTCTTCGACACGATCCTGCAGCGCGAGCGGCTGGGATCGACCGGCGTCGGCAACGGCATCGCCATTCCTCACGGCAAGCTCGCCGGCGTCAAGCGAATCACCGGCGTTTTCGCGCGGCTGGAATCGCCGGTGGAGTTCGAGGCGCTGGACGATCAGCCCGTCGACCTGGTGTTCCTGCTGCTGGCGCCTGAGGGGGCAGGGGCGGATCATCTCAAGGCGCTGTCGCGAATCGCCCGCGTCCTGCGCGATGGCGATACGGTTGCCAAGGTCCGCGGCACCCGCGATGCGACGGCCATTCATGCGCTTCTTTCGGATACGCAGGCCTCGCACGCTGCCTGAAGCATGAAATCAGTTCGGTGAAATTTGCCTCGGGGCGGCTTTTCAGCCGCCCTTTGCAATTCTGTAGACGCCAGTTAGTGGATGGCGACCGGGGTCAGGTCGTTTTCCATCGCACCGGCAAGGGCGCGGTCGCGCTCGTCAGACAGCAGGATCGGCTGGCCGTTGGCGGCGAAAAGCGCCCAAAGCGTCGTGCCCGAGGCGATTTCCGGAAGACCCGGAAACTTGCCCTTCAGCTCGTCGCTGTCGATTTCGCGCAGATAAGCCACCGTGCCTTCGCCCAGATGGGCGAGTTCGGCCTGCGTCAGAACGTGTCTCGGATCAAGAGATGTCATATTAGCCTCCTGTATGCGGGGCGTCCTAGTGACCAACCCGCTCTAGAGCTGTTTGTTCCGGCGGGCGACAATCAGTCTTTCACCGAAATATTTATTTTCCGTACCAGTCTTTCAGCCTCCGGGCGGTCGAGGTCTATCGACAGAAGACCGTTCTTCAGTTCGGCCCCGGTCACCCGCATTCCATCGGCGAGCACGAAGGTCCGCTGGAACTGCCGCGCGGCGATGCCGCGATGCAGGAACTCGCGCTCCGTGTCGTCGCTCTGCCTTCCGCGCACGACGAGCTGGTTTTCCTCGGTGGTGACTTCCAGATTTTCATCGCAGAAGCCGGCAACCGCCAGCGTTATGCGCAGGGTCTCGCCCTTGCCTTCTTCCCCGCGAACGCGCTCGATATTGTAGGGGGGATAGCTGTCACCGGATTTGGCCAGGCGTTCCAGCGTTTTTTCCATGGCATCGAACCCAAGCAGAAGCGGGCTCGAAAAGGGCGTCATGCGACTCATTTTCGTGTCCTCTAAGAGCGACCTAAAAGGGAAAAACCCGGATGGCATTTTTCCCGATGATCCTGATATGGTCCGCCGCGCAAACAAGTTCAAGCCTGCAATCACCGACATGAGGGAAGACGGAAATGTCCGCCACAAGAAAGATCATCATCGACACCGATCCCGGCCAGGACGATGCCGTCGCCATACTGCTTGCGCTGGCAAGCCCTGAGTTGGAAATCCTCGGCCTCACCGCCGTTGCCGGCAACGTTCCACTGAAGCTGACCGAGAAGAACGCCCGCAAGATCTGCGAACTCGCCGGCAAGCCGGAGACCAAGGTGTTTGCCGGTGCGATCCGCCCGCTGGCGCGCTCGCTGGTGACGGCCGAAGAGGTTCACGGCCAGAGCGGCCTCAACGGCCCCGAGCTGCCCGAGCCGACCATGCCGCTGCAGGCGCAATATGCCGTCGATTTTATAGTCGAGACGCTGATGAAGGAGGACAGCGGCACGGTCACGCTGTGCCCGCTCGGGCCCCTGACCAACATTGCGCTGGCGCTGATTCGCGAACCGAAGATCGCGCCGCGCATCAAGGAGATCGTGCTGATGGGCGGCGGCTTCTTCGAGGGCGGCAATGTCACGCCAGCGGCCGAATTCAACATCTATGTCGACCCACAGGCTGCCGATGTCGTGCTGCGCTCCGGCGTGCCGATCGTCATGATGCCGCTCGATGTCACCCACAAGGCGCTGACGACCGGCAAGCGCATCGCCGCCTTCCGCGATCTCGGCACCAGGGTCGGCATTGCCACTGCCGAAATGCTGGAATTCTTCGAGCGCTTCGACGAGGAGAAATACGGCACCGACGGCGGCCCGCTGCACGACCCCTGCGTCATCGCCTATCTCTTGAAGCCGGAACTGTTCAAAGGACGCCACTGCAACGTGACCGTGGAAACCGCCTCCGAACTCACCATGGGCATGACGGTCATCGACTGGTGGGGCGTCACCAAGCGCGACAAGAACGCCACCGTCATGCGCGACATCGACCATGACGGGTTCTTTGCGTTGCTGGTCGAAAGGCTGGGGCGGCTGTAGCACCGGCTTTTCCCTCCCCCTTGAGGGGAGGGTGGCCCGTAGGGCCGGGTGGGGTCGCTGCGGCAGTGCTCGGCATCGATTTCTGCGTCGAGTTTGTCACCAAGGACCCCACCCGCTTCCTTCGCTTCGCTCAGTGCGCAACCTCCCCTCAAGGGGGAGGTGGACGCCGGCGCGCTTCATCATCGCCATGCCTGCTTATCGCATCTGGCCATTGTCAAAGATCGGGAAGCGGGGCGCATGGCCGTGCCTTTCTAATGTTAGTACGTGGCGCGACTTCCGCGCCCCGCCGGCGATTTCTGTTCCCGTCCGTTCCGCTGCGATGAAGGCGACCTGTGCAGTGAACGCCTGCCCTACGCTAGGGCTCCGGGCGTTCGTCGTTCGAAAAGCCAAACCGTTGGCTTTTCGTCCGCTGCGCGGACCACTCCTCACCCTATGTGCTCGTCCAGCACGCGCGGGCCATATTACCCGCAGGGGAACCCTTGGATGGAACCTCCCCGGTCTTGCGGCTACGTTTGCCGCAAGACGGAAGCGCCGGTTCCTCCCCACAGATCACCGTCGCGACCGGCGTTCCCGCGGGAGGAACTGGCTGGGATTATGAAAGGTGCTCGAGGGGTGGGGATAAATCGGGCGTGAAAAAATGTGTGGCGTGAAGGAAAACAATTGGTTGGGCAGAAAATGGGTGGAAATCTTTCCCCCCACTTTCCGACTGTTTTCGCCTTCCAACAGTTCTGCACCGCAGGCTTAGGCTTTGCCGTTTCGGCATGGATTCCCGACACTCTCCGCTCGCTATGGCTCGCTCACGAGGTCGAGAATGACGAATGGCATTTAGCCTCGCCGCCAATCGCGAACGTTGACGATTTGCCCATGCGGCAACAACAAGCGCGGCTATCTTCGGCGTGGGCGATTTGCGACGTGGCAAACAACAATCTCGTCATTCTCGACCTCGTGAGCGAGCCATAGCCAGCGGAGAGTGTCGGGAATCCATGCCTGAACATAGAAGAGCTTCAGCGGTACAGAATCGTCAGGCCGGGTCGACAGGTGCCCTCACTTCGCCCGCGACAACGCCAGCCACAGCCCGCCGCCGATGAGGAAACTGCCGCTGACACGCGATAGCAGCTTGATGCGGTTGGCTGAAAGCGCGCGGCTGGCCCTGCCGGCAACGATGGCGTAGGCCGAATCGGACATCGCCGCGAAGACGAGGGCGGTCGCGCCCATGATGGCGATCTGAAGTGCGTGGTTGCCTGCAGGATCGAGAAACTGCGGGATGAAGGCGCCGAAGAAGATGAGCGTCTTGGGGTTGCTGATGGCGACCAGAAAACCCTGCAGGAAGAAGCCGCCGCGCGGTGCCTGCGGCGCGCCATTCGCGTCCAGCCTGCCGCTGGAGCGGAACATCTGGATACCCATCCAGATCAGATAGGCGGCACCCAGCAGGCGCACCCATTCGAACCAGTGGCCCATGCCCTCGATCATCGAGGTGAGGCCGATGCCGACGATGCCGATCATGACGGCAATGCCTGCCTGCGTGCCGGCAACGTTGAGCAGCCCGGCGCGCGTGCCGTGGCGCATGCTGGAGGCGATGATCAGCGTAACTGTCGGGCCGGGCACGAGGATGATGACGATGCAGGCGACGACATAGGCGGCATAGACTTCCAGCGACATTTTTGTATTCCTCTGCGATTGCTGGAAACAACCACCAGCCCTAGGGAATGTCCAGTGTTTGGCTGTCGGAGGAGAAGAATTACATGAGCCCGTTGGTCAAGGAGTTTCTCGAAACGGCAGGCGCGGTGTTTTCGGTACACAACCACGCCCCGCTCATTTCCTTCGACGATGCGAAGGAGATCCTGCCGCACGATCCGGAGGACATGGTCAAGGGCCTGACATTTTCGCATTCCGACGGTGGCCTGGCCATCGTCGCCTTGAGGGCGAAGGACAAGGCCGACTACAAGAAAATCGCCGACGCGCTCGGCATGCGCCGCGCCGATCTCAAAATGGCCGAACCCGCCGATGTGGCGCGAAAGGTCGATATGGAAATCGGCGGGATCGTTCCCCTGCCGATCAACGGAACGCGCATTCTGATCGATCGCGCCGTGCTCGAGCGCGACGAGATCGTCTGCGGAACCGGCCGCAATACGGCGACACTGGTGATTTCACGCGACGAATGGCTGCGCGCGGCGCAGGGTGAGATCGGGGATTTTTCCAAACAAGCGTGAGCGGATAGAGGGGCTACGGCGACATATGATATGTCACGGTGCCATTTGCCCGTGTACGGCGCTCCAGTTCGATGGTCGCCCCAACCTCGCGCGGAATGAGGGTCGGGGAAAGATCGTCTCTGACGACTATCAGTGAAGTCGTGCCATTCGGTATGACCGCGTACTGGTAGGAGCCGCCGCCTCGGCTCGGCCTGAGCGGGGTCGATACGATCGTTGTGATGACTGCGCTGACCTGCTCACGCTTGACCACCGGGCTGTGCAAGGGGAGGAGCATATAGACCCCGAAGGCGGCTGCCGCCACTAGCATGGCAAGGGCAACAGCGTATTCATGTGCGAACCACCGGAGCGGTTCGAGCCTGTGGTTAAGCCGTTGCCTGAATGTGCCGCCTTTGAGCGGGGTCTTCTTCGAAGATTTCGCCATGAACCCCTTTCGGCAGGGATCATGCCGGCGTTGCCGCCAACCTTCTATGCCCCGCTTTCCCACGTCATAGTGGTCTCATACGCTGCCGCTGCTTGCAAGACGGCGAGGTCGCCGCGCGGGCGGCCGATCAGTTGCATGCCCATGGGGCGGCCGCGATCGTCGAAGCCGACCGGCACGTTGACTGCCGGGCAGCCGGCGAGCGAGGCAAAGGCCGATACCTCCATCCACCGATGGTAGCTGTCCATCGCGCGGCCGGCGACGTCGCTTGGCCAAGGGGTGGTGACGTCGAAAGGGAAGACCTGCGCGGTCGGCAGCGCCAGAAGATCGAAGCGCTCGAACAGTTTCAGCACGGTTTTGTACCATGCCGAGCGGACGGTGGAGGCGGCGTGGACTTGCGGCGCGGTGAGTTTCTGCGCGGCCTCGGCCTCCCAGATCGCTTCGGGCTTCAGCTTGGCGCGCTTGGCCGGGTCGTCGTAATGGAGCTTGAGTTCACAGCCGCTGGTTGCCTGGCGCAAGGTGACGAAGGCACGCCACAGGGCTTCGTAATCAAACTGCGGCACCAGCGGTTCCGACGGGAAGCCGGCTTCACCGAATCGCGCAAGCGCGGACTCGCACAGGTCGAGAATGCCGGCTTCGATGGGCAGACGCCCGCCGAGATCGCCGAGCCATGCGATCCGGCCGCCTTTTGTGCCACTTTCCAGCCCTTCGAGATAGGACGCTTCGCCGTCATGCGACAGCGGCGCGTGGGGATGATATCCGGCCTGCACGCCGAGCAGCAGCGCCATGTCGCCGACATTGCGGGCCATCGGTCCCTCGATGCCGATCTGTGAATGGAAAACCTCGTTTGACGGCCCGGCGGGAACCAGCCCCTGCGACGGGCGGAAGCCGAAGACATTGTTGTAGGCGGCGGGATTGCGCAGCGAGCCGCCGAAATCGCTGCCGTCGGCGACGGGAACCATGTTGAACGCCAACGCGACAGCCGCGCCGCCGCTGGAACCGCCTGCCGTCAATGCGGGATCGAAGGCGTTGAGCGTCGGGCCGAAGACCGGGTTGTAGGTGTTGGAGCCGAGGCCGAATTCCGGGACGTTGGTCTTGCCGATGAAGATCGCGCCGGCTGTGCGCATGCGCTCGACGAAGAAATCGTCCTCGTCGGGCACGAAATCGGCAAAGATCGGCGAGCCGAACGTGGTTTTCAGGCCCTTGGTCAGGGCAAGGTCCTTGATGGCGACCGGCAGGCCGAACAGCGGACCGGGCGTGATGCCCTTCGCCAGTGCTGCGTCGGCGGCATCGGCTTCGGCTATAATGTCGGCGCGGTCGCGCAGCGAAACGATGGCGTTGACGAGCGGGTTGACCGCGTCGATGCGGTCGAGAAAGGCGGCGGCGACCTCGCGCACGGAGAGTTTTCGCGTTCTGATCTTTTCCGCCAGTTCGACGGCGGACATGCGGCAGATTTCACCTGCGGGCGGAATGGCGTGCTTGGTCACGGGGCGCTGCATTGGCTTCACTCCCGGTCAGGACGGCATGTTGCCGGCAAGGGCCGCATCGACTTCGGCCTTGAGCGGGATCGCCGGCTGTGCGCCGGGCTTCAGGCAGGCGAGCGAACCGGCAGCAGCGGCGCGGCGCAAGGAATCCTCAAGGCTGAGGCCCGAGGCAAGACCGGCTCCGAGATAACCGCAGAAAGTGTCGCCGGCGCCGACCGTATCGACCGGCTTGATCTTCAGCGCTGGCACCTGAATGAGCCCGTCGGGCGTCGCCGCCAGAACGCCTTCGCCGCCAAGCGTGACGATGACGGTGCGGCCGGTCTTTTCGACGAAGTTTTTCATACGGGCAGGGCGGTCGCGGCCCTGCAACTTCAGCACCTCGCCATAGAGGTCGAATTCGGTTTCGTTGGCGACGATGTAGTCGGCCTTTTCGAGGAAGGGCGCAGCTGCGCCGTTGAAGGGCGCGGTGTTGAGCACGGTTATGCTGCCCGCGGCGCGCGCCGCATCGAGGGCGGCTTCGACGGTCGCGAGCGGGATTTCGTGCTGGAGAAGGATGATCTCGCCTTTTTGGAATGCTGCACTCGAAAGATCGCCCGGCAGCACCGCCGCATTGGCGCCCGGCACCACGGCGATGACGTTCTCGCCGGCGGTCTCGACGAGAATATGTGCGGTGCCGGTGGCAGCATGAACCTCGCGAACGCCGGAAAGCTCGACGTGACCAGCCCTCAGGCAGGCCAGCGCGTCGTTGGCGAAACTGTCCTTGCCGACGGCCCCGATCATGCGCACCTGCGCGCCGGCGCGCGCGGCGGCCAGCGCCTGGTTCGCACCCTTGCCGCCGGGCGCGGTCTTGAATGCGCTGCCCATCACGGTTTCGCCAGGCGCTGGCAGGCGGTCGACCGTGGCGATGAGGTCGAGATTGATGGAACCGATGACAGTGATCACGAAAAAGCCTCCTGCGAATTTCGCGGGAAGCTAATCCGTTTGGGCCGATATTGAAATACGCGGGCTGGGGCTATCTCGCGTCTTTCACGAAAGCTGCCCGACCTCCCAGCCGAGGATCGCCCGCTTGCGGGTGAGGCCCCAGTGGTAACCGGTGAGCGCGCCGGACTTGCCGACGACGCGGTGGCAGGGCACGACGAAGGACAGCGGATTGGCGCCAACCGCAGCACCCACAGCGCGGCTGGCTGCCGGCGTGCCGATGCCCGACGCGATGTCGGAATAGCTGCAAGCCTTACCCATCGGGATTTTCAACAGCGCGTCCCAGACACGGAGCTGGAAATCCGTGCCGATCATGACGACGCGCAGCGGGTTTTCCGCCCGCCACTGCGCCGGATCGAAGATGCGCGCGGCATAGGGCGCGGTCGCCGACATGTCTTCAATATATAGAGCGTTCGGCCAGCGGCTCGACATGTCGGCAAAGGCTGCGCGTTCGCTGCCGGCATCGTTGAAGGCGAGGCCGGCGAGGCCGCGGTCGGTGACCATGATGAGCGCCACGCCGAAGGGCGAGATGTGATGGCCGTAGCGGATGGTGAGGCCCGCGCCGCGCGTCTTGTAGTCGCCGGGCGACATCGCCTCATGGGTAACGAACAGATCGTGCAGGCGGCTGGGGCCGGACATGCCGACTTCGAAGGCGGTTTCGAGCAGCGGCATGCCCGAATCGAGCAGCCTGCGCGCATGATCCAGCGTTACCGCCTGCAGAAAACCCTTCGGCGACAGCCCGGCCCAGCGGGTGAACAGCTTTTGCAGGCCGGTCGGCGTTTCGCCGACTTCTTCCGCCAGCGTTTCCAGTGACGGCTGGTCGCGATAGTCGAGGCTGATTTTCTCGATCACCCGGCGAACGGTCTCGTAATCGCTGCCCTCAGGCGTGATTTCCCGCTGAAGAACCGGCGAAAGCTTCATCGATGTCCGAGCGTTCATGACATTGTCTCCTTGCCGATGAATATCGTGCAGACGGGGCCTTCGCACCACCCGAAACTTGCCATGACGCTTTGCCCAACCCAGATAAACCACGCCGCGACATCAGGAGAGAAAGATGGGACGCGAAAAAGTCGCCCTGACGAAGGAAAAGGAAACCCTGCTCATCACCTTGTACGGCAAGGCGCTGGAAAGCAGGCAGCCCGATTCGCTTCTCAAGGACCATTTCGCCGCCGAGGCCGTGGGCAGGATCGACTATGATTTTGCCAGGTTGAAGGTCGACAACAATATGAGCGTCGGGCTGGCGATCCGTGCCAAGACGCTGGACGACTGGGTTTCGGAATTCCTGGCAAAGCACTCGGATGCGATGGTGCTGCATCTCGGTTGCGGGCTGGATACGCGCATCTTCCGTCTCGATCCGCCCGCCGGCGTCGAATGGTTCGACGTGGATTATCCGGAGGTGATCGCGCTTCGCCGCAAACTCTATCCGGAGCGGCAAAACTACCATCTGATCGGCTCGTCGGTTACCGATCCGGCCTGGCTGGACAAGGTGCCCCACGACCGCCCGGCCTTGGTGGTGGCGGAAGGGCTTATGCCCTATCTTCCGGCCGAGGAAGGGCCGAGGCTGTTCGCGCGGCTTGTCTCGCATCTGGCCCGCGGCGAGATCATCGGCGATGCCTATAGCGATTTCGGGCTCTGGCTGGTCAGCCTCGCGCCATCCATCCGCGCCACCGGAGCCGAACTGCGCTGGGGCATCAATGACGCACGGGATCTGGAGAAGGCGGTGCCCGGCCTGAAACTCGTCGAGGAAGTTTCCGCCTACAAGCCTGAACATACGGCCAGAATGGACTGGGCGTCCCGCTGGCTCATTCTGCTCTGGAGTTTCATTCCGCCGTTGCGAAGGGTGGGAAGGCTGCTGCGCTACCGGTTCTGAAATATGTTTTCTTCGAGTCCGCACAGTCAGCCGGCACAGTGGTCTTGATTTTGGCCAAAGAGGTGTCGAAGCTCCGTAAGCATCAAAGTCAGGGGCGAATAATATGGCCACCTTTATTCTGATAGCCGGGGGCTGGCAGGGCGGCTGGGTCTACCAAAAGGTGGCAGACATCCTTACCGCGCACGGGCACAAAGCCTTGCCGATCACTCTTTCGGGGCTCGGCGATGCTCCCGCCCCGACGGCCAATCTTGAAACTCACATAAATGAGGTCGTTAGCGTCGTGAAGTCGCAGTGCGACGACCTGGTCATTGTTGGACAATCCTACGGCGGGATGGTCGTGAGCGGCGCAGCCGATGCCGAGCCATCGCAAATCCGGGCATTAGTCTATGTAGACGCCTATGTGCCTGATTCCGGTGACTCCGTCTGGTCGCTGACGACGTCCCGTTTTCGAGATGTCTTCGTCGCGGGCGCGAAGGCTGACGGACTAAACTGTGCGCCGCCGCCCAATCTTGACCCGCGATGCCGGCCGCATCCGATGGGGACGTTTCTTCAATCGATCAATCTCAGCGGACGGTGGCGTGAAGTGCCGCGCAAGACCTTCATCGGCGCGCATGGCTGGGAAGGGAGTCCGTTCCTCGACCTTTATCAACGCTTGAGCGACGAGCCGGAGTGGTCGACCTTTGCCCTGGATTGCGGGCACAATGTAGCACGGCTGAACCCCGAGGCCCTGGCCGAGATATTGCTGGCTCAGGTTTGACCAAGCAAACAACTGCAATCCACCGCTTCTCAGCCGATCCGGCATCGAAGCTGGCTCATCGCACACTTTTCAGGGATCTCTACCGGCCTTTGGCCTTCGCCAAGGCCCGCGAAAACGCTGTCGCAAAGCTTTCGCGGTCGTCGGGGTTGAGAAAACTGCCGATCGGCACATGCTGGCCCTGGCCATCGACAGCCATATCGGTGATGCCGATCTCGTCGTGGCGGGCGACCGAGAATCGCGCCCAAAACGGGTTGAAGTGGTGGTCTTCGGTGCGGCCTGAGGGTGCGGTCTTGCGGATGTCGAGGCTGGTGCGCGAAACCGTGACTTCCTCGCGGGCACGCGCGGCGCGGTAGTTCAGCTTGAAGGCGATGTAGACGGCGAGAATGTCGAGGCCGAAAAAGCCGAAGACCGGCCATGCGCCCCTGGACAGGAAGAAGGCGCCGGTGACCAGCCAGCTGAGCGACAGCGCGCCCATCAGGATCAGGAAGCCGGTGCGGCCGAGCGACCGATGCGGCATCAGCAGCGCCTGGAAGAAGGGCTGGTCGGCGGCGGATATGGCGTTTGTCTCGCTCATCGCTCCAGATTATAGGAAGACGATGACGAACCCCAAGCCCAAAGATCAGCTCAAGCCCAAAAAGCCGCAGCCGGGCGCGAAGCCGCGCCGGGCGCCGAAGAAGCCTGCGTGTCTTTATTCACCGGCTGAAGTGCATGAGATTTTCCGCCGCTTTGCGGTGCAGCGCCCGGAGCCCAAGGGTGAGCTCGAGCACGTCAACGCCTTCACGCTGCTGGTGGCGGTGGTGCTTTCGGCGCAGGCGACCGATATCGGCGTCAACAAGGCGACACGGGCGCTGTTTGCAATTGCCGACACGCCGCAGAAGATGCTGGCGCTGGGCGAGGCGAAAGTGGGCGATTACATCCGCACCATCGGTCTATGGCGTAACAAGGCGAAGAACGCGATTGCGCTTTCGCAGGCGCTGATTCGCGATCATGGCGGCGAGGTTCCCGACAACCGCGATCAGCTGGTCGAACTTCCGGGGGTCGGGCGCAAGACCGCCAATGTCGTGCTCAACATGGCTTTCGGCCAGCACACCATGGCGGTCGATACGCATATTCTGCGCATCGGCAACCGGATCGGTCTGGCGCCCGGCAAGACGCCGGAGCAGGTCGAGGCGGAGCTGGTGAGGGTCATCCCGGACGAATATATGCGCCACGCCCATCACTGGCTGATTTTGCATGGGCGCTATGTCTGCAAGGCGCGCAAGCCGGATTGCCCGATGTGCGTTATCGCCGACATCTGCAAGTCGGCGGAAAAGACGACAGATATTCCAGCACCGCTGGTGCCGATCGAGCCGTTGGAAGCCGCTCAGTAACCGTAGCCGCGCGCCATCGCTGCGGCGAAGATCAGGATCAGCACGATGCCGACCATCTCGGCGCGCAGGTAGAAGCGTACCGAGGAGAGTTCGGCGGCAGGCACAGTGAAATTCGCATTGGCGCTCGCCTGCCTGTTCCATGACAGGAAACGGATGGTGGGTACGATCGACAACAGGCCGACCGCGAGGAACGACGCCATCTTGGCCCAGAACACCCAGTTGTAGACATAGAACTCCCAGCCTTTCAGGCCGTAGAAGACACGGCCCGCACCGACGATGATGACCAGCATGGCGAGGATGCCATAATGGCGGTCGAGCCCGGCCAGCCGCTTTATGGCAGCGGCAGACAGTTCGCCGCGCGTCAGGACGGATTCGCAGGCAATCAGTGCTGCGACCGAGAAGACGAGGATGTGGTGGACGATGGCGAGCAGCAGGTCGGTGGTTTCCATGGGTGCTTCTTTCCGGTGCCGGGAGAGATTTGCCTGCTGCGTACAGGTACGGAAATTGGTGCGGCGGTCAAGCGGGCTGAACCAGATACCCCTCTCCGTCGCGCTTCGCGCGCCACCTCTCCCCGCAGGCGGGGCGAGGAACCCAAGTTCTGAAATGGCGCGGCCTCGTAGAATATAGGTTCCTCGCCCCATGAAATGGGGAGAGGTGGCTCGGCGAAGCCGAGACGGAGAGGGGGAGTAGCGCAATCGCTGAAAGAAAACTGATCACCGCCGTGGCCTCATTCGATGACTTCGCCCCATGCTACGGCTTCACGCACAACATCCCGGAACCCTCATGACCGACACCACCGAAATCCCCGTCATCGAAACCCCGCGCACCATCCTGCGCGGGCACAAATTGTCGGACTTCGACAGTTTCGTCGCGATGTGGACCGATCCGCTCCACACCCGCTTCATCACCGGCCAACCCTTGCCGCGCGAAGAAGTGTGGGCGCGCATGTTGCGCTATCGCGGGCACTGGCAGTTGCAGGGCTTCGGCTATTGGGTGGTCGAGGAAAAGGAAACCGGCCGCTTTCTCGGCGGGGCCGGTTTCCAGGATGCCAAGCGTGACATGACGCCTTCGATAGAGGGCCTGCCGGAAGCCGGCTGGGGTTTCGTGTCCGACGTGCACGGCCAGGGTTTCGCGACGGAAGTGGTCGGCGCCATGCATGAATGGGCTGACGGACATTTTGGTGGGGCGAAAACCGTCTGCATCATCGACCCCGAAAATGTCGCGTCGATCCGCATTGCCGAAAAGTTCGATTATCGCGAGGTTGCCAGGACGACTTACAAGGGCTCGCCGACGCTGCTCTTCGAAAGAGGGTGAGGGGCTTTTTCAGGCACCCGCCGAATGTAAGATCGGCGGTTGCTTGACTTACATGAGAAGTTTCGGGACTATCGTGGCATGTCGATCGCAGCCGAAACACGATTAAAGTTTTTTCAGCGGGTGTGCCCCATCGCGGGACGCTGACCCCCGGCTCGGCTGCCATGCGCCCCCGAGCCGCGGGGCGGTACGACACTTTTCCGCAGCATCTCATTTTTTAAATCTGCGGTATCGGCGCTTCCAACATCATTGATACTGCCGGCAACCGGCACCGCACGTCGAAGTCCGCAACCGGATTCCGTCGCGGTTACAAGCACAGGTAATAAAATGCAGGAAAAGACCAGGGCGAAGCGCAAGCCCAACATCAGGATCGGCGCCTCCGATCATTCGAAGCTCATCGCCTTTGCCAATGCGATGGCGGAGCGCAATCCAGACGTGTCGGAGGAATTGCTGCTCGAACTCGATCGCGCGCGCGTCGTGGCCGACGGCTCCATTCCCGACGATGTTGCCCGCATGGGTTCGACTGTCACGTTCAAGCCGGACACGGGCGAGGCAAAGACGGTGACGCTGGTATTCCCCGGCGATGCTGATATCGCGCAGGGCAAGATCTCCATCCTCACCCCGATCGGCACGGCGCTGATCGGGCTTTCGCCGGGTCAGTCGATTTCGTGGACGGCACGCGACGGGCGTAGCCACGAGCTCGAAGTGCTCGACGTGAGAAAACCCGGTGCATCGGTACCTTCCGAAGTGGCGACACTGGCCGAGGCGTCGGACCGGGCGTGACGGCATGATCCACCGCTCAGGCAATCTCGTCGCAGGATCCTAACCCCTGCGCCGGACAAATCGCGTCCGGTCCAGGGGAGCGTCTTTCGAACTCAAGCACAACACTTGAAGCCGAGACCGGGTGAAAACGGTTCGGCTGGAGATTTGCCATGTCGAATGGAGAAACCTGCCTGCTGACGGCCAAGGATTACACGATCCTCGAAGTCATGCTGGAGCGCTGCCTCGGGCGCGACGACCCGATCGCTGAAATCCTCAAGCGCAAGATCGACGGCGCGTCGGTCATGTTCCGGGACGATATCCCGCCGATTGTCGTTACGCTGTCGAGCCGCGTCAGCTACCGGGTCGACGACGGCCCGGCCGAGACGCGCATCATCGCCCATGACGAGATGCGCGGGCTGGTCGGATCGGTGCTTTCGATCACCAATCCGCGCGGCCTTGCCCTTATGGGGCTCGCCGAAGGCCAGTCCATGGTTATCCGCCGGGCGGACGGGACCGAGGAAAAGCTGACCGTGCAGGAAGTCGTCTATCAACCCGAGGCTGCCAAGCGCGAGACGGAGGGATTGAAGCTCGACCTGGGCGGCCCGGCGTCAAAGCCGCGCGGCACCATATTGCGGCTGGTCCATTCCGCCGACGGCCTGCCGGCAACGCCCATCGAAAGGGTTCCCGCACCTTTAGATGACGACCCCGGCCCGTCGGCGGCGTAAGCGCCGTCGTCGACTACCGCTTCTCGCAGGTCGTCGCCGAAAAACTGCCGCTCGCCTCGCGCATGATGATGTCGAACGAGGCCTTCTCGTCGGTGTTGACGGTGACCTGCGTCAGGTCGACGGAGTTCCCGCCCGAGGTGAAGCCGCCAAGCGGCCCAAACCAGTTGATCTCGTCAAAAGGCGTCACTTCATATGTATACGGTCCGGCAAAGGGTTCGAACCATGCCGGACCGCGATAGGTGGGACCCTTTATAATGATGTCGCCGAGATGGATGAACATGCCGAGCGCATAGACTTCGCAATGATAGACGCCGTCGGCCATCGTGCGCTGCAATTGCACCGGCTCGGCGCGTGCCTGGCTGGAGACCGCGGCGGCAAGCAACAGGATGCCGGCGAAGTTGGCGCTTCTGGGTGTCGTCATGCTTCGAATGTCTGTCCGCGCTTTGCTCGTCTACGGTGCCCACCCCGGCGGACACCGTAAACGCCAGCAATCCTAACCGCCATAGATGTCGAAAGTGAAATACTTCTGGACGATCTTGCCGTAGGTGCCGTCGGCGACGATCGCGTCGATGGCGGCATTCAGTTTTTCGCGCAGCTCATTGTCCGCCTGGCGCACGCCGATGCCGGCCGGCGCATTGGTGCCCTCAATGTCGCCGACCATCTTGCAGCAATCCTTGCCGGTCTTGTCCATCCAGTCGACCAGCACGAACTTGTCGGCCACCACCGCATCGAGCCGCCCATTGGCGAGATCGGCCATCGCCTCGTCCTGCGAGGGATAGAGTTTCGCCTCCGCGCCGGCCTTGCCATAGACCTCGTCGGCATAGGTAGCCTGCGTGGTCGAAGCCTGCGCGCCGACGGTCTTGCCGGAATAGGCCGCGGGGTCGGTCGTCGAGAGGCTGGAATCCTTCAGCGCTACCACCGAAAGCGGCGTGACATAATATTTGTTGGTGAATGAAATCTGCTTCTTGCGCTCTTCGGTGATGCTCATCGAGGCGACGATGGCGTCGAACTTGCCGGCCTGTAGGGCCGGGATCATGCCGTCCCAATCCTGGGTGACGATTTCGCATTGCGCCTTCATCTGCGCGCACAGCGCATTGGCGATATCGATGTCGAATCCGATCAGCGACCCGTCGGCGGCGATGCTGTTGAAGGGCGGATAGGCGCCCTCCGTGCCGATCTTCAGCTTCATGGGCTCCTCGGCGAAGGCCGATCCAGCCGCCAGCGTGAGTGCGGCACCTGCAAGCATGCCGGCGAAACGTCCTGAAATACGCATTAGCTTCTCCTATGCGGCACTCGCGGCCGCTTCGTGTTCCCAAACAGCCGCAGCAAATCATCACGCTTCGCGCTGGGCAAGTTGATTGGCAGGAAAAAAGCTTGCCTCACATCTGATCGTTGTAAGGTTCCTTGGTTTGCCCGACCATTTTTGCGAGCTCGGAGAAGGTCGGCGTGTTCTGCTCCGAGCGGCTGTTGTTGGCCGCCTGCAGAAGCCGGATCGGAAAACACACGGCATCGCGGTTGGCCGGGGTCATGTCCTCAATGAGACGCTCGTCGCCGGTGGCGTTGGCTTCGGCGCGCCGAAGTGCCGTGTCGATCTCCTCGACGCTTACCATGCCCTTGGCGACTAGCAGATTGTTGATCGAAGCGATGGCCAGATACAGGCCTTCGAGTTGCAGATTTGCGGTGTTCATCGCGATGTCCCGTGATCGAGTGATTGGAGAAGGCATAACGCTTTCACCCAGCGATCCGATCCACACGATGCCATTGCCCTCTCGCCATCACATCGCGGTGTGAAGACCGGGATTGATTAGCGCCGTCCTGCGGACACACTATGTTTCAAAAGCCGATGCTGCGAGGAAAGGATCTGCGACGATGGCGGGCCAGATACAGGAAGAGGCCGCGACCTTGCCGACGGCGCCCGCCGACGAAAGTTTCCGCGAGCAGCTCATGATGATGACGCGGGCGTTCAACTCGTCGCCGCTGCGCAATACTATAATGGGGCTCTGCGCCACCATCTTCGCCGTCATCGTGGCGACGGCGGTAGGGCAGGTCGTGCTCAACAGCTGGTACCGGCCTTTTTATGATGCGCTCGAGCGGCGCGATCTCCCGGGCTTCTTCTATCAGCTCGAAATCTTCGCCGTGATTGCCGCCGTGCTGCTCGTCCTCAATGTCGGGCAGACCTGGCTGAACCAGATGATCCATCTCAAGCTGCGCGAAGGGCTGGTGCGCGACCTGATCGGCGAATGGATGCGGCCGCGCCGGGCTTTCCGGCTGGCCAATGCCGGCGCCATCGGCGTCAATCCGGACCAGCGCATGCATGAGGATGCGCGCCATCTCAGCGATCTGACGACCGATCTGGGGGTAGGGCTGCTGCAGGCGACCATTCTTCTTGTCAGCTTCGTCGGGGTACTGTGGTCGCTGTCCGCCGGGTTCGTCTTTCATGTCGGCGGCAGCGCGTTCGCGATTCCCGGTTATATGGTCTGGGCCGCGGTCATCTATGCCGGCGTCGCATCCTGGCTGAGCTGGCTCGCCGGGCGTCCGCTGATCAAGCTCAACGGCGATCGATACGGGCGCGAGGCGGAGCTGCGTTTCTCGCTGATGCGCGTCAACGAACATATTGATGCCATTTCGCTCGCCGGCGGCGAGGCGGATGAGAAGCGGCGTCTCGAACTCGACCTTGCCACCGTGCTGCAATCGGTGCGGCTCATCGTGCGCGCGGTGACAGGGCTGACCTGGGTCACCGCCAGCTATGGCTGGATCACGGTGATCGCGCCGATCGTGATTGCCTCACCCGTCTATTTCGCCGGCGATTTGAGCTTTGGCGGGCTGATGATGGCGGTGGGCGCGTTCAACCAGGTCCATGCCTCGCTGCGCTGGTTCGTCGACAATATCGGCGGCATCGCCGACTGGCGCGCAACCTTGCTGCGCGTCGCCTCCTTTCGCGCGGCGATCCTGAAGACCGACGAATTGCACGAGGTCGAGCAGCGAATCGAATTCGCCGAATCGCAAGGCGATCGCATGACGCTTGAAAAGATCGAGGTCGCTTCGCCCGGCGGCTGCGTCAGGCTTGAAGATGCCCATATCGAAATCAAGGCCGGCGAACGCGTGCTGGTGACGGGCGAGCCGGGTGCGGGCAAGACGCTGTTCTTTCGCGCCGTGGCCGGCCTGTGGCCGTGGGGCAGCGGCCGGATCGGCATGCCCGCCGGCGAAGCCGTGACCTTCGTGCCGCGCACGCCCTACTTCCCGCCCGGCACGTTGCGCGAGGTTTTGTCCTATCCGCAAGGGTCGCAGACTTTTGCCGAGACCGATCTTGCCGCCTCTCTCACCAAGGCCGGGCTCGGCCGCCTCGTGCCGGCGCTCGATCGCAGCGAGCGCTGGGACCGCGAACTGAACGATGATGACCAGCGGCTGCTGGCCTTTGCCCGGCTCGGCCTGCATCGTCCGCGCTGGGTGGTCATCGACGAGGCGCTGGATACGCTGGCAGGTGACGCACGCCGGCGGGTCATGTCGATACTGGAGGAGGACCTGGCAAAGGCTGCGATCGTCAATATCGGCCGCGCCGAGCGCAACGGCCATTTCTTCACGCGCATTCTGCATCTGGCTAAACATCCGGAAGGGCACGTGCTTCGGCCATTGCGGCTCAATCCGGCCGGGGCCGGGAAAGCCACTCCCGGCGCGGAAATGGAGGTCGCCCTGCGCAAGCGGCGGGCCTGAACTGCTCGCGCAAATCGCAGGCTGCGTTTCCAAGGCGTTTTGCGGCCCCTGTGGATAGTTTTTCGGCTCTGTCTCAAAAACTTCATCTTTGTTGGAAATGGTTGTTGACAGGTTGGGAAGGTGGCGACTATATACGCCTCAACA
>NZ_JBBBDZ010000021.1:0-79673 GCF_037153935.1 Mesorhizobium sp. CCNWLY176 | reverse complement strand
TTCGTCGTCGCCATCTGCGGCGAGGTCATGACCATGCCAGGCCTGCCCAGGACACCGTCGTCGGAGAGGATCTTCCTCAACGACAAGGGGCAGATCGAGGGGTTGTTTTGAGGATCTGAGCGTCGGCCGAAGGCCGGCTCAATCCGCAAAGCGGATTGAGCCAACCCCCACCCCTACCCCTCCCCACAAGGGGGAGGGAAACTTCGCAGCCTCTATGCCGCGCAAACCGTTACCGTTAGTCGACGATGCCTTGCAAAGACGCATCCGATCCCCCTCCCCCTTGTGGGGAGGGGTTAGGGGTGGGGGTGCTTCAGACGCGCCCGCCTTGCCGTTCACAGCGAGGCAAACCGCCCTACGCCGCCTGCTTAGACAGCGCCCGCTGATACGACGCCGGAATATTATCCCGTTCCGGCAATGTGCCCGCCTTGAGATGGCCGACCCATTCGTCGGTCTTCAGCACGGCGGCGAAACGCGACTGCAGGACGACCGTCATGACGCGATGGATTTCCTCCGCCGAGGCATAGCCGGCGCTGTTGGCATACGGCAGCGAGCCGCTTGCATCGCTCAGGAACTCGACCGCAAAGCCCATATGCAGGGCATGGATGATGGTCGACAGGTCGCAATTATGCGTCATGTAGCCGATCACCGTGATCGTATCGATGGCATTGGCGCGCAGCCATTCCTCAAGGTCGCTGTCCGTGAAGGCGCTGGGCAGCTTCTTCTCCACATAATGATCACGCGGCCGCTTCGCGACTTCGGGATGCAGTTCGCCGCCATGGCTTCCCGCGGCAAAGACCGGCGAGGTTTCCGGCGCAAGCTGCTTGACGACGACGATCTTGACGCCGGCGTCAGTGGCCGCGTCGATCGCCTTCGCGACATTGAGCACCGTTTCCTGGAACGGCGGATGCTGGATGGCGAGATTGCCGCCGCGGTCATATTCGTTCTGCACGTCGACGACGATCAGCGCGCGGCGCGGGGCGGTGCTTGTGGACATGGCCTCTTCCTTTCGGTTGCGTAAGGGATGACCGACATTACCACGGCCGCCGCAACCCAAAATTGGCCCGATTGACAATATTCGAAAGAATTGGGACAATCCATGCTTTCACGGTCAGACAAGCATGACAGCCGCCATCAACCCACCCGTCGTCGCCACGATTGCCTTTGACGGCATCAGCCCGTTCCATCTTTCCGTGCCATGCCTGGTCTTCGGCGAGGACCGGACCGCGTTCGACCTGCCGCGCTTCGATTTCCGCGTCTGCGCCATCGACCCCGGGCCGCTTCAAACCGGCACCGGCATGACGCTACTTGCCCCGCATGGGCTGGAAGGGCTCGACGGGGCCGATATCGTCATCGTGCCGAGCTGGAAGGATCTGGACGCCCCGGTGCCCCAGCCATTCATCGACGCCCTGCGCGCGTCCCATGCGCGCGGCGCGCTCATCGTCGGCCTCTGCCTCGGCACGTTCGCGATCGCTGCGGCAGGGCTCTTGTCCGGCCGCCGCGCGACGACGCACTGGGCCTTCGCCGACCAGCTTGCCGCGCTCTATCCGGACATCACCGTCGACCCGGAAGTGCTTTATGTCGACAATGGCGATGTCGTTACCTCGGCAGGCGTGGCTGCCGGACTGGACTGCTGCCTGCACATCATGCGCGCCCGCTATGGCGCGGAAGCAGCACTTCGGCTCGCCCGGCGCATCGTGCTTTCGCCGCACCGTCAGGGCGGCCAGGCGCAATTCATCGAAAAGCCGGTGGCCAAGGCACCGGCCACAGATCGCTTCATGCAGGCTCTGGATGGCGTTCGCGCGAGCCTCGGCCAGGCCCACAGCCTTGACAACGTAGCAGACGACGCCGGCCTCACCCGCCGGACTTTCACCCGCAGGTTCCAGAAAACGCTCGGCACCAGCTTCGGCGACTGGCTGACCGACCAGCGCGTGACGCTGGCGCAGCGTCTTCTGGAATCGACGGAGAAATCCATCGACGCAATCGCCTTCGAGGCCGGCTTCGGCAGCGCCACATCCCTGCGCCAGCATTTCGCCGCGAGGCTGAAAACCTCGCCCGCCCAATATCGCCGGGAATTCTCGAAGCGCTTCGAGGCGATGGCCTGACGCTGCCTCAGCCGCGCACCACCCGCGCCGGATTGCCGACCACCGTCACACCCGCCGGCACGTCCTTCGTCACCACGGCACCCGCACCGACAATCGCTTCATCGCCGATCGTCACGCCGCCAAGAATGATCGCGCCGCCGCCGATCCACACGCCTTCGCCGATGGTGACTGCCCGCGCGATCTCCAGCCCGGCCCGCCGTTTTCCGGCATCCTTGTGATGCTCGGCGCAATAGATTTGCACGGCTGGCCCCAGCAGCGTGCCGGCGCCGATGCGCACCGGCGCGGTATCGAGGATCACCGAGCCGGCATTGATGAAGGCACCATCGCCGAGCGAAATGTTGAAGCCATAGGGGCAATAGAACGGCGCTTCGACGCGGGCGTTTTCGCCCACTGCCGCAAACAGTTGCCGCAGCGCCGGGCCGATATTGCCGCGCTGCCTGGGCGGCAGCGAATTGTGCTCGAACACCGCCTCCTGCGCTGCGGTTCTCAGCGCATCGAGTTCAGCATCGATGCATACATACCACTCGCCCGCCGCCATTTTCTCGCGTTCGCTGGCACCCATCGCGTTCCTCATCAAGGCCATTCCGGCCAGGGATCATGCGTCGGAGTCGGCTTCGCGTGCGAGCAGTTTTTCTTCCAGCCGCGTGAGCACCCCGACCATGGCGTCGAGCTCTTCGTCGCCGACGTCGGCCAGAAGCTCGGCGCGCAGCCGCGCTAGGATTTTCTCGATCCTCTCCACGCGCGCCCGGCCCGTCACCGTCAGCGTCAGGATCTTAGCGCGGCGGTCGGCGCGGTCTTCGGCCCGCGTCACCAGCCCCTCGGCCAACAGCAGGTCGACCACGCGCACCAGCGACGGCCCTTCCAGCCCGAGCTGGTCGGCGATGACGCCCTGGCGGAGATTGTCGCCCAGCCGCGACAGCGTCAGCAAAGGCATGGCGGTGGCGTGCGACAGCCCGCAATCGTCGAGCGCCTGGTCGGCCGCGCGCCGCCACAGCCTGGCAACGGCCAGTATGTGCATTCCGAATTTGGCTCGGTTCGAACCTTGCTTGGACATCCCCGAAAAGATAACATACTATCTATTAGGATGCGATCAGATTCTCCCTCGCAGGCGACGCTCAGTTGCCTACCCGGAAGGTTGGCGAGGCCGGTTTCGAACCGTCGATACGATGGTCCGGGCCGATCCCAAATCAACCGCACGGTCCCGCATCCGGTTCAACTTTGCGAGTAAGGCAACATGGCAGAACAAACTTCATCCAGACCCGGCGGCTCCTGGCTGCTGGTGCTATTCGGCGTGATCCTGGTGATCATCGGCCTGCCGCTGGTTTATGGCGGCGCTCAGCTCATCTTCCTTGGCGGCTCGTGGTATTACGCGCTTGCCGGCCTCGGCATCATCCTTTCCGGCATTCTCTATGCGCTGCGCCACAAGACCGGCTTCTGGCTCTATGCATTGGTCTTCCTCGCCACCATCGTCTGGGCGCTGTGGGAAGCTGGCCTTGCCTTCTGGCCGCTCGTGCCGCGCCTCGTCGCGCCGACCGTGCTCGCCGTTCTGGCGCTGCTGCTTCTGCCGGTGTTTCCGTATTCGACCAGAAAGCGCGGTCCCTTCGCGGTCGCCGGCCTGCTCGTTCTGGCGCTGATCGCCACCGGCATCTACGCCTTCCAGCCGCATGAAGTGACACGCAACGCCTTCGCCAAGGTTGAGAAGCCTGTGGTTCCCGCAGCCGCGGCAAGCGCCGGCGACTGGCGCCATTATGGCCGCACGCCGGCCGGCACGCGCTACGCGCCCTTCGACCAGATCAACAAGGACAATGTCAGCGGCCTCGAAGTCGCCTGGACATTCCGCTCCGGCGATACGCCGGCAGGCTCCGCGCAGGACCAGAACACGCCGCTCTTCGTCGGCGACACGCTCTACACCTGCTCGCCCACCAACATCGTCAACGCGCTGAACCCGGACACGGGCGAAGTGAAGTGGAAGTTCGACCCCCAGGCCAAGGCGCCGTTGTGGCAGCGCTGCCGTGGCGTCAGCTATTACGAGCCGGTAGCAACGCCGGCCGAGGTTGCGCCTGCTGCTCCTGCGGACGGTGCTGTTACCGCACAGCCTGCCGCTCCGGTCGCACCGGTAACGGCTGCATGTGCCGCCCGCATCGTCATGACCACGATCGATGCGCGCCTGATTGAACTCGACGCCAAGACCGGAGAGCCTTGTGCCGATTTCGGCACCGGCGGCACGGTCGATCTCAAGCAGGGCATGGGCGAGATCAAGCCCGGCTTCTACTTCCAGACCTCTGCCCCCACCGTCATGCGCGACCTGATCCTCATCGGCGGCTGGGTGTGGGACAATGTCGAGACCGGCGAGCCTTCCGGCGCCGTCCGCGCCTTCAGCGCCAAGACCGGCGAACTGGTCTGGGCCTGGGATCTCGGCAACCCCGCCATCACCAAGCTGCCGCCGGAAGGCGAAAGCTACACCCGCGGCACGCCCAACGTCTGGTCGACGCCGGCTTATGACGACGCGCTCGGCCTCGTCTACCTGCCGACCGGCAATGCCACGCCCGACTTCTGGGGCGGCCACCGCTCGAAGGAAGCGGAGGAATACTCCTCCTCCGTCGTTGCCCTCGACATCGCCACCGGCCGCGAACGCTGGAAGTTCCAGACCGTCCATCACGACATCTGGGACTATGACGTGCCTTCGCAGCCCGCCCTCTACGACGTACCGGATGGCAAGGGCGGCACCGCCCCCGCGCTGATCCAGGTCACCAAGCGCGGGCAGATTTTCATGCTCGACCGCCGCGACGGCAAGCCGATCGCCGAAGTAGAGGAAAAGCCCGTCCCGCAGGGTGCTGCTGAAGGCGACTGGACGTCGGCGACCCAGCCTTATTCCACCGGCATGCCTTCGATCGGCACCGAACCGTTCACCGAGGCGCGCATGTGGGGTGCCACACCCTTCGACCAGCTCTACTGCCGCATCGAGTTCAAGAAGATGCGTTATGACGGCGAGTTCACGCCGCCGAGGACCGACTACAGCCTGATCTATCCGGGCTATTACGGCGGCATGAACTGGGGCAGCGCCTCGGTCGACGAAGCCAATGGCCTGCTGATCGTAAACGACATCCGCATGCCGCAGTTCGTCACGCTTCTGCCGCGCGAACAGGCCGACAATTACGGCCCGTCGGCTGCCCATGACGGCCTCGGCACGCAGCTCGGCACGCCCTATGGCGCGTTGAAGAACGGCTTCATGTCGCCGCTCGGCGTGCCATGCCATCAGCCGCCTTATGGCACCATCAGCGCCATCGACCTGAAGTCGCGCCAGCTCGTCTGGCAGGTTCCGGCCGGCACGCTGCAGGACACCGGTCCGCTCGGCATGAAGACCGGCCTGCAGATCCCGATCGGCATGCCTTCGCTCGGCGGCCCGATGACGACTTCGGGCGGTCTCGTCTTCTACGCCGGCACGCAGGACTACTATCTGCGCGCCATCGACGTGACGACCGGCGAGGAACTGTGGAAAGGTCGCCTGCCGGTCGGCGCGCAGGCCACGCCGATGACCTACACCTCGCCCGAAACCGGGCGTCAGTTCGTCATCATCTCGGCCGGCGGCGCACGCCAGTCGCCGGATCGTGGCGACTACATCGTCGCCTACGCCCTGCCGAAAAAGAACTGATACGACGGGTCACAACCCCGTTGAAACCAAAAACACCGCACGGGCAACCGTGCGGTGTTTTTGGTTTCAGGTGGCGCGCAACTCGCCCAAACGAGCTATTTTCCGGCAAAAAAGATGCGCCGGCTGTAGATTTTTCGCTCAAAAATCCTAATCTAGGCATAGCAGCGCCACAATCAGAGATGATTGTGCTGACCGCGTGGCCGCGGGGGCTTACCGGACTATCCGATGCGCGATTTGGCTCGCCAGACAGAAATCATATCGCATGACGAGCAAGCGAAGCGCTTGGCTGTCCGGTTTTTCGCGTTTAAAATGCGTGGAGTAGCCCCTTGAAAGCCTCTCGACTCGCAGAGATCAATGGCCCGCAGGATGCAGGCACCCTTGAAGACGAACTTTGGCGCAGCCTGCCGGCTTCATCCCCTTCGCCCCGGCAGGAAACCGTGCCGGCATCGCCCTTGTGGCAGCGACCGTTCCCGGCCCCCGCCAATGACCGCACCCGGCCCTCCGCCGATGTGCCGCGCAACGCGCCTGCCCAACCGGCACCGGCCAATCAGGACAGCGCTGCTCCCGGCGCTTCCCCCTACACCCAGACCGAACCTGCGGCAGAGATGCCGGCATATGATCCTCTCGAGGAAGCGTCGCACCGGCATTACGATTGGGATTGCAAGATCGCGGACGATCCGGTCGACGACACGCCGACCAGATTTGAGAAGCTGGATCGCGTCTATCAGGCGCTGGCAGCCCAGCTCGGCTGGCTAGGCAGCGTCTCGCCGCGCGCATTGGCGTTACCTGCAGCCGGCGTCGTAGTGGTTGGCGGATTGATCGCCGGCATGACCCTGCTTTACGACCCGCTTTCGCATCCTACCGCAGAGCCGGCAGCAGCCGACACGCTGAAAGCCGAGGTCGCTACACAGCCGGCTCCACCGGCGGTCGTACCGCAAAATGGAGCCGCACAGCAGGCGGCCATGGCAGCACCTCCGGCGCCGGCAGCAACCGCGCAGCAGCCTCAGGCCTCGGTAAACGCGCTGGAGACCGACAGCGAACGTTGGGCCCGCACTGACGCCGAACAGGCAAGCCCTTCGCCGGACCAGAACCAGCCGGCGACTGCGGCAAAGGATGCCGGGCCCTCGCAGCCCGAGGCCACTGCCTTCGCCGACGAGGAAAAGACCGCGGCAATCCCGGCGGACAAGCCTGCGGCCGTGCAATCCGCAGCTGCCACCGAAACCCCGCCTGCCGACACCGCCAAGCCTCAGCCGGCCGCCTCGATCGGCAAGGGCCGCATCACCACGGCGGTCAATATGCGTGCCGGCCCCGCCGACGAATCCAAGGTCCTGCGGACCATACCGGCCCGGGCCACCGTAGACATCATCACCTGCAAGGGCTGGTGCAAGATCGCCTATGAAGGCCAGCAAGGCTGGATCTACAAGAAGTTCCTCAACCGCAGCTAGTCTTGCGATGAAATTGAAGGCGCCGGATTCCGGCGCCTTCGTCACAAAAATCAGAACACGGTCGCGACCGGCAATCCCAGCGCCATGGCTCCAGCATAATGCGCCTGCGGCCCGCGCTGAAGCGGATGGAAGCGCGCACCCTGGATATCGCGGAAACGCTGCTCCAGCCCGTTCACGCGATAGAAGCCCGCACCGCCCGCCAGTTCGAGCGCCAGTTCGACGGTTTTGATCGCATTCTCGGCGACCAATGAACGCCCGATCATCACCTCGTTGACGCTTTCGGCCGACGGAGCATTGCGTTCTACGATGTTCACCATCCAGCGATGGGCAAGCTGCGCTGAACGCAGGGCCGTGTCCATCTTGCCGGCGAGGTCCGTCGCATAGGCGTTTGGCTCCTTTTTCTTGGCCAGATTGATCGCGATCTCGCGGGCACTCTCCGCCACGCCCAGATAAGCCGAATAGATCAGCGGCATCGCGATCGTGGCGATGATCTGGAACACGGGATGCCATTCCGCCGCCTTGCGCGAGAAGGAAACGCCGGCATCGGCGATGAACAAATCGTCTATCACGACGTCGTTCGAGCCGGTTCCGCGCATGCCCATCGCCCGCCAGGTCTCCACCACCTTCACCTCCGGCGCCTTCATCGGCACGCCAAAATGAAGCACTGACTTCGAGCCGTCTTCGGCCTCCAGGATCGCGCCGGTCATCAGGATATCGCCGGCCGCTGCACCCGAGGTGAACACCTTGCGCGCCGATATCCTGTAGCCGCCATCGACCTTGACCGCCTTGCCGGAACCGCCGAGCCAGTCCGACCCGCCGCTTGAAAGCAGGATCAGCCGCTCGGTGGCGACACGCTTGAGCAGTCCCTCGACCACCGCCACTTTCTGATGCCGCCAGCGCCAGGCCGGGATTGCCACCTGATGCGTGTGCATCGAAAAGGCCAGCGCGGTCGAGCCGCAGGAATGCGCGATCTCGCGGATCATGTCGCAGAGCGCTGCGATTTCCGCGCCGCGCCCGCCAAGCTCGGCCGGGACAGCGGCTTCGACGAGCCCGGCTTCCTTCAGCAGGCGGTAGTTTTCGGCGACGAAGCGGTCTTCCTCGTCCACCATTGTGGCACCGGCAGCAAATTTCGGAGACAGGCGCCGCACGATATCGACAATGTCTTCAACCACAGCGGGTTTCTTGTCATCTTCTGCCAGCGCAAGATTAGAATAAGTACTCACGTTTACATCCTCCAATTTCAACACATATGGAGGATCGCTCCGATTTGCGCTGTGATCCAGTTCACGAACTGTACTACCCATTTCTGTTGTCTGTTTCCGTCGGTATTTCTGCGCTATTATATAAGAACAATCTCAAACGCCGGTTTCACATGGACCCTCACGGATACGGCCAGTTCTGCCCGGTATCGATGGCGGCGGAGATATTGTGCTCGCGCTGGACCGTGCTGGTCATCCGCGAATTGCTGGCCGGCACCACCCGTTTCAACGACCTTCGCCGCGGCGTGCCGCGCATGTCACCCGCGCTTTTGTCCAAGCGTCTCAAGGAACTGGAGCGCGCCCATATCATCGAGACGGTTCGCGGCACGGGCGGCGCGGTTGAGTATCACCTTTCGCAGGCCGGCCGCGATCTGGAGCCGATAGTCTTCGGCATCGGCTTCTGGGGCCAGCGCTGGGTGGAATCGCAGCTGTCGCTGAGAAATCTCGATCCGTCGCTGCTGATGTGGGACATGCGGCGCAATCTCAATCCCGAGCCGCTGCCGAAAAAGCGCTGCACGATACAGTTTCTGTACCCCGAGCTTACCGTGACCAAACAGAACTGGTGGCTGGTCGTCGAAAGCAACGTCGTCGATCTGTGCGGATTCGACCCCGGCTTCGAGATCGATCTCCTGGTGACGAGTTCGCTCCGCAGCATGACCTCCATCTGGATGGGCCTGTCGCGCGTGCGCCGGGAAATCGATGAAGGCCGCATGAGCCTCGATGGCGATCCCGCCGTGGCGAAGGCGATGCAGCAATGGCTTGGCCTCAGCCCCTTCGCCAGCGGTCCCCGCGCCGTGGCTTAGAGCCCTGTCCGCCCTGCCACATTCCCATTGCGAAACAGTCGTATACAACCGACCTCATCCCTACCTGAAAATGCATTGCTGCATTGCAGCATAAGCACTTGTTCGCCGGTCCCAATCGTTCAACATCGCATTTCAATCGTTTTATTTGCCGAGCATCCCATGCCGTTGCCCATCCTTGCGCTTGCCATTGCATCCTTCTGCATCGGCACCACCGAATTCGTCATCATGGGCCTGCTGCCGGAAGTCGCAGCCGATCTCGGTGTGTCGATCCCGGCCGCCGGCCTGCTGGTTACCGGCTATGCGCTCGGCGTCGTCTTCGGCGCGCCGATCATCGCCATCGGCACGGCACGGCTACCGCGCAAGGCGGTACTGATCGGGCTTGCCTCGCTCTTCGTGGTCGGCAATTTGTTCTGCGCCCTCGCTCCGAACTACTGGACGCTAATGGTCGCGCGCGTCGTCACCGCCTTCGGCCACGGCGCCTTCTTCGGCATCGGTTCGGTGGTGGCTGCCAGCCTGGTGCCGAAAAATCAGCGCGCCAGCGCCATGGCACTGATGTTTGCCGGCCTGACGCTCGCCAACATCCTCGGCGTTCCGGCCGGCACGGCACTTGGCGAAGCCTTCGGCTGGCGTTCGACCTTCTATGCCGTGGTAGCGATCGGCATCATTTCGGTCGCGGCAATTTCTTGGCTGGTGCCGACAGGCGTAGCACCGCCCAGCTCCGGCGGCATCGCCAGCGAGGTCAAGGTTCTCGGCAAGCTCCAGGTCTGGCTCGCGATGATCATCTCCGCGTTCGCCTCCGCCAGCCTGTTTTCCGTCTTCACCTACATCAAGCCGATCCTCACCGACGTCTCCGGCATTTCCGTCAGCGCGGTGACCTGGGTGCTGCTGCTGTTCGGCGCGGGCATGACCGTCGGCAACATCGTCGGCGGCAAGCTCGCCGACTGGAAGCTGATGCCGACCGTGCTCGGCACGCTGGTGCTGCTTGTCGCGCTGTTCCTCTTCCTGGCCGAAATCAGCACCCTGCCGATGCTCACCATCGCCACCGTATTCTTCTGGGGCGTGCTCACCTTCGTCATCGTGCCGCCCATGCAGATGCGAGTCGTCGAGACGGCCTCCGAGGCGCCGAACCTCGCCGCGACGCTGAACCAGGGCGCGTTCAACATGGGCAACGCCGCCGGCGCCTGGATCGGCGGCGTCGCGATCTCGCTCGGCGTCGGCTACCAGCACCTGCCCTTCGTTGGCGCTGCAACGACTTTGCTGGCGCTCGCCGTCGCGCTGTTTTCGTTCTGGATCGACCGTCGTCCGGCCGAATTCGATTATGTCGAGCCGGTCGGCAGCACGAGCTGATCGAAACATTCCCTCGAATCCAGTTGCGCGATTTCTCATTCGCCGCTAAGGAAAAATCATGAACACGTTTTCGAACACGACGTCTTGGTGGTGGGCCTGCTGACAGCGGCCTCGTAAGCGCGTGCGCGTGAAATCTTGGTGGCCGCAACGGAAAGTCCGGGCGGCCATTTGTTTTTTCAAGGGTTTTTCCGGTTCTGCCTGAGGGCGAAAATGGAGACGGGAAATGACGATCGAAACTCTTGAGGACGGTGCCGAGCGCTTCGTGACCAGCGGCGGCGTGACCATCACGCGAAGCCGCCACGACACCGCCTATGCCGGCGCGATCGAGACCTATATCGACGGGCTGAACTCACGGCGCGGCGCGGTCTTTTCGTCCAACTATGAATATCCCGGCCGCTACACCCGCTGGGACACGGCAATCATCGACCCGCCGGTGGTGATCAGCGCCCGTGGCCGCGCCATGCGCATCGAAGCGCTGAATGCGCGCGGCGAGGTTCTGCTTCCCATCATCGCCCGCATGTTGCTGGCCGAAAAGGACGTCAGCCTCACCCAGACAACCAAGCAGCGGCTGGCCCTGACCATCGCCGAACCCGGCCGTGTCTTCACCGAAGAAGAGCGCAGCCGCGTGCCTTCGGTCTTCACCGTGCTGCGCGCCATCACGGCGCTTTTCAAGTCCGATCAGGACGCCAATCTCGGCCTCTACGGCGCCTTCGGCTACGATCTCGCCTTCCAGTTCGATCCGGTCGAGCACACGCTGAAACGCGCCGAAAGCCAGCGCGATCTGGTGCTTTACCTTCCCGACGAAATCCTCGTCGTCGACCACCACCAGGCGCTGGCCTGGCACGACCGCTACGACTATTCCGGCGACGGGTTTTCGACCGAAGGCCTGCCCCGCGATAACGCGGCGCAAGAATTCAAGCCGTCCGACCGCATACCGCCGCGCGGCGACCACGAGCCGGGCGAATATGCAAAAATCGTCGACAAGGCCAAGGAAAGCTTCCAGCGCGGCGACCTGTTCGAGGTCGTACCCGGCCAGATGTTCTACGAGCGCTGCGAAACCGCGCCCTCGGAGATTTCGCGGCGCCTGAAGAAGATCAACCCGTCGCCCTATTCCTTCTTCATCAATCTCGGCGAAGGCGAGTATCTCATCGGCGCTTCGCCCGAGATGTTCGTGCGGGTGAACGGCCGCCGCGTCGAGACCTGCCCGATTTCCGGCACCATCAAGCGCGGCGACGATGCCATCTCGGACTCTGAGCAGATCCTGAAGCTGCTCAACTCCAAGAAGGACGAATCCGAGCTGACCATGTGCTCGGATGTCGACCGCAACGACAAGAGCCGCGTCTGCGAGCCCGGCTCGGTACGCGTCATCGGCCGTCGCCAGATCGAGATGTATTCGCGCCTGATCCACACGGTCGACCACATCGAGGGCCGCCTGCGCGAAGGCATGGACGCCTTCGACGCCTTCCTGTCGCATGCCTGGGCCGTCACCGTCACCGGCGCGCCGAAGCTCTGGGCCATGCGCTTCATCGAAAAGCATGAAAAGAGCCCCCGCGCCTGGTATGGCGGGGCGATCGGCATGGTGCATTTCAACGGCGATCTCAACACCGGCCTGACCTTGCGCACCATTCGCATAAAGGACGGGATCGCGGAGGTTCGTGCCGGTGCTACACTCTTGTTCGATTCCGTTCCGGAAGACGAAGAAGCCGAAACCGAACTGAAAGCATCAGCCATGCTCTCCGCCATTCGCGACGCCAAGGCCGGCAATGCCACCGCCACCGAACATCAGTCTGCCCGCGTCGGCGACGGCGTGAAGATCCTGCTGGTCGATCACGAGGACTCCTTCGTCCACACCCTGGCCAACTACTTCCGCCAGACTGGCGCCGATGTCTCCACCGTGCGCTCGCCCGTGCCGGAAGAGCTGTTTGACGAACTGAAGCCCGACCTCGTCGTGCTTTCGCCCGGCCCCGGCACACCGAAGGATTTCGATTGTGCCGCGACCATCAAGAAGGCGCGCGCCCGCGACCTGCCGATATTCGGCGTGTGCCTGGGCTTGCAAGCCTTGGCCGAGGCCTATGGCGGCGAGCTTCGCCAGCTCCATATCCCGATGCACGGCAAGCCCTCGCGCATCCGCGTCTCGAAGCCCGGCGTCATCTTCTCCGGCCTGCCCAAGGAAGTCACCGTCGGCCGCTACCACTCGATCTTTGCCGATCCGGTGCGCCTGCCGGACGATTTCATCGTCACCGCCGAGACCGAGGATGGCGTCATCATGGCCTTCGAGCACAAGCGCGAGCCGGTCGCTGCCGTGCAGTTCCATCCTGAGTCGATCATGACGCTCGGCCAGAACGCCGGCATGCGCATGATCGAGAACGTCGTCGCCCATCTGCCGCGCAAGGCGAAGGAAAAGGCAGCCTAAGCCAGGGTCGACCCAGCGAGACAATTGACATATTGAGGCATGGTTCCTGTGACATCGGCAGGAACCATGCCTCGATTTATTTTGATGCCGGAGTGGCCCAGCCATGACGCGAGAGTGAACAGCATGACCTCCAAGCAAAAGATCGAACGCCTCGCCTTCTGGTCGATCATCATCGCGCTCGGCGTGATGGGACTGAAATATCTGGCCTATCGCATGACGGGTTCGGTGGCGCTGTACTCCGACGCGCTGGAATCCGTGGTAAATGTCATTGCCGCAGCCGCCGCATTGTGGGCCATTCGCGTCAGCCACAAGCCGGCCGATCAGGACCACCCCTTCGGGCACCACAAGGCGGAATATTTCTCCGCCGTGCTGGAAGGCGTGCTGATCGTTCTTGCGGCGCTGCTCATCCTGCGCGAGGTCTGGTTTGCCTGGCAGGTGCCCGCCCCCATGGAACAGCCATGGCAAGGTCTTGCCGTCAACGGCCTTGCTGCTGCCATCAATGCCGGCTGGGCGTTTCTGCTGATCCGCACCGGACGCCGCGAGAAATCACCCGCGCTGCTGGCGGACGGCCAGCACATCATGACCGACGTCGTCACCTCGGTCGGCGTCATTGCCGGCCTCGTTGGCGCAGTCCTGACCGGCTGGACCATCCTCGATCCCGCGCTCGCCGTCATCGTCGCGCTCAACATCCTGTGGCAGGGCTGGCATGTCATCGGCTCGTCGCTCAACGGCCTGATGGACCGCGCCGTCGACACCGACGAGCACATGCATATCCGCGACATCATCTCCGCGAATTCGAAAGGCGCGCTCGAAGTCCACGATCTGAAGACCCGTATCGCTGGCCGCGCCATCTTCATCGAGTTCCACCTCGTCGTCGACAAGGAGATGAGCGTCGGCGAAAGCCACGTCATCTGCGACCGCATCGAGGAGGCGCTGAAGGCCCAAATCCCGTCGGTGCGCATCACCATTCATGTCGAGCCCGACGACGAAGCCAAGCTGCCGATCGGAACTGCCGCGGTGCCTTTCGCGTAAACGCGGGAATCGCGTAAGAAGGCCCGGCCCGTTCAGGATGGGCGTCAGAAAGAGGCTCTCGCGGCCTCGTTGAAAGAGAGCCATGGAAGCGCCAGTCCGACCGCCAACACCCGAGCCGCTGGCTCGCATGGCGCCGGGCATGCAATGGGGCCTCATCGTCCTCGTTTCGCTGGTCTTCGCCGGCCTTCTGGAATTGGCCGGCCTGCCTGCGGCACTGCTGCTCGGCCCGATGTTCGCAGGCATTCTCGCCGGCACCAATGGCGCCACCGTGCGCCTACCGCAACCGCTGTTCTTTTCCGCGCAGGCCATCATAGGCTGCCTCATCGCTGCGTCGGTCGAGCTCGAGATCCTCACCTTCTTCCTCCGGGATTGGCCGCTGTTCATGGGCACCGTCATCGCGACGCTGGTGGCTTCGAGCTTTCTCGGCTGGCTGATCAGCCGCTGGAAGGTGCTGCCCGGCACCACCGCCGTCTGGGGCACCGCACCGGGCGCCTCGACCGCCATGGTGCTGATGGCCGGCGCCTTCGGCGCCGACGCGCGGCTCGTCGCCTTCATGCAATATCTGCGGGTGATCTTCGTTTCCGTCGCAGCCGCCGTCATCGCGCGGCTGTGGGTCGACACGTCTGGCGTGGTCTTGCCGGCGGTCGACTGGTTCCCGGCGATCGACTGGCAGCCCTTCCTGTCGACGCTCGGCATCGCCGTCGTCGGCGGGCTCGTCGGGCGCCTGCTGCGCCTGCCCTCGCCCTATTTCCTGGGCTCGATGTTTCTGGGCGTTGCCCTGCATCTCACCGGCTATGTCAGCTTCCAGTTGCCGGAGTGGCTGCTGGCGATCAGCTATGCGGCTGTCGGCTGGACCATCGGCCTCAACTTCAACCGCACGATCCTGCGCCACGCCGCCCGCGCCTTGCCGCAGATCATATTCTCGGTGCTGGCGCTGATGGCGTTCTGCGGCGCGCTGGCCTGGATGCTCAGCCACTATCTCGGCATCGACCCGCTGACCGCCTATCTGGCGACCAGCCCCGGCGGCATGGATTCGGTCGCTATCATTGCGGCCGCCTCCAACAATGTGGACATTTCCTTCGTCATGGCGCTGCAGACGGCACGCTTCCTGTTCGTGCTCCTCTTCGGCCCGTCGATCGCCAAGCTGGTAGCGCGTTTGGTGAAGGAGTAGCGCCTTGCCTTGCGGATGTTGAGATTCAGGTCAGGGCGAGCCGAAAATGGTGGTTTTCGAGAACCGAAGCGGAGTGGACGTGAGTCCATGAGCATCGGAAGCGCAGAAAACCGCCATTTGCAGGCCGCCATGGCCTGAATCTGGCTATTTCGTCCGCAGCCGGATACGCGGAAACACCGGCCGCGCCTCTTCGACCGGTTGCTCGGCCTTGGCGAGGATCGTCGTGATCTCCAGCGGCAGGCTGGTCAGCGCCTTCTTTGACGCTACGCCGTCGGAAAGCGTCAGCACGCTGTCGTAGAACTCGGCCCCGCTCGCCGATTTCGGCGGCGTCACTTCATGCATGACGCTGATGACGGTCACGCCGGGGCAATTGTCTTCGATCGCCTGATGGAAGGCGATCTTGGCGGCAGGATCGAGCGCGCCCGTCGCCTCGTCGAGGAACAGCAGGCCGGGCTGCTGCAACAGAATGCGCGAAAGCACCAGCTTCTGCTTCTGCCCGCCCGAAAGCACCTGGTCCCACAGCTTGCCCTCGCGCGTCTCCTCGCCGAGATATTCGATGAATTCGCCAAGCCCTGCCTTGTGCAGCGCCGACGCCACGCGCGCGTCGGAATGCTCGTCAGGGCTGCCGGGCAGGCACACCAGCTGCTTGAGCGAGACCTGCGGCAGCTTCACTTCCTGCGCGGCATAGAAGCTCTTCACGCCCTCGGGGAACACGACATCGCCGCGGCCATAAGGCCACAGCCCGTTGATCGCCTTCATCAGGCAGGTCTTGCCGCTGCCGGAGGCGCCGCGCATATAGGTCCACTCGCCACGGCGGAAGCGCAGGTTCGGGGCCGTCAGGAAAGGCAGTGCATCGTCGCCCTGGTGCATCAGCGCCAGGTTCTGCACGGTCAGGCCGAACACCGAATGCTGGCTGCCATACTGGAAATCGGACTGGCCGGTGAGCGCGTAGAATTCGCTTGGCTTCTGCACATTCTCGATCGCCACCGCCAGATCGGTCACGCGCCGCGCATTGGCCTTGAGCGAGGCGATGTCGGGCATGACGTGGATGAACCACGAGCACTGCTGGATCAGCGAATTGACCAGTTCGGCGCCGGTGACATAGCCCTTCAGGCTGATATTGCTGTTGATGTAGGGGATGAGGCCCGGGCCGTAGGCGACGAAGCGCGCGGCGATGAAATTATACACCAGCTCGAACGACATATAGGCCGCGTTGATCCTGTTCAGCCGGCCCCAGGTCCAGTCGATATCCTTGTAGAGCCTGTTGTTGACCTGCTTCTGCACGCGCTCGCTGCCGGAGGCGGCGACATGGAAGCTGCGGCGCAGGAACGTCGTCAATTCACCGCGATAGCTGCCTTCGGCCTGCTGTATCTTCAACGTCAGCCGTTCCAGCATGCGGCCGAGCTTGACGGCGATATAGGTGTTGAGCGGCACATAGGTGACGACCGCGACGAAGGCCAGCACGGCGCTGCCATAATCGCCGAGGAACTCCAGCCCCTTCACCTGCGTCGAGGTCTCGAGCAGTTTCTGGCCGACGAACAACAGCGACATGACCACGCCCATGACGCCCATGGCGAGCCCGATGGCTCCGCCGGTCATGCCCTTGATCGATTCCTGGACGCGCTGGTCGATATTGTCGGGCGCGATAGGCGCATAAGCGGCCTGCTTGCCGGCACCGTGCTGCAGATGGAAATGCGTGTGGTTGCCGTCGAGCAGGGCTTCGTTGAACCGGCCGTCGAGCCAGCCGCGCCACTTGCGATGCAACGTCGTGGAAAACAGGTGCCTGATGCCGGTAAAACCCGCATCCTTGACCAGAACGAGAGCGAGCAGGATGCCGGCGCTGGTAAACAGCGTGGCGAGCGGCGCCTCATTGTCGGTAGCGTGGAAATAGGCGATCGAATTGACGAGCTCGCCCGAAGCTTCGGCCATCCAGACGCTGGTCTTGCTGGAAACGGCCGTGAGAAGAGTGATCGCCAGCGTCAGCCCCCAGGCTTCCATCCAGCGATCCGAGAACCAATAGGCCTTCATGAGGCCCCAGAAGCCGCGCATCGAGGAGACGGGCGTCAGTGGTGGCGGTCTTGCAGGACGGCGGCGCCATCTGTCCGTCAATATCAGTCGTGGCCAGTGTACCCGAATCACTTGCTCCAACCCCGGTTATTATTTTTGTTACACAGGGTAACACGACTTGATCGTTTGCAAACGCTTTTGTCGATCACACCTTCGAGGGGCGGAGGATCATCCATGCGGCACTGTGCTTTTGCCGTCACATCCATAAGGGCGATGATCGCGCCGGATGGTGAAGTTTCCGTTGCGGTTGAGGAGGGGCCGGATGGGAGGGGCTAAGAGGGCCAGCAGTGTAGAATCCGTCAGAAGCTGTCTGGTCGAGCCGTTTTCAAATGTCGCATTTGGGCTGTGGGTCGACCAAAGTATCGTTCCGAGCGCTATGGATACATGGCAGCTTCCGACCTCAAGTAAGCCGTTCCAGGCTGGCCGTACCAAATCCAGAAGCGGTCGTTCATAGACTCGAGGTAATGGCAGCTAGAGCATCTGTCATCGCCCGAAATGTTGGAAACGCTGGTGGACATAGTGCGAGCGATAGCTCACGATTGTCTGCTCGCATCGCTCGAGGCTTGGGAAAACTCTTATAATATTAGCGTGAACCCAACCCGGCCTGTATGGGCGTCGAAGCTGTCGCGGAGGCGGCCATAATCGCTGCCGAATCGGCAGCTTGCGCAAGACTACTCAGATACTTTGCCGGTGGCTTTCCAAGCGCTTTCTTGAACATAGTGATGAAGGCTGTCACGGATTCATAACCGAGATCGGCCGACACCTGCTGCACGCTCGCGCCTGAGGCTAGTTCTCGCATGGCGACGATCAGGTGCAACTGCTGACGCCAGCGCCCGAATGTCAGCCCTGTCTCTTTGACTACGAGTCTTGCAAAGCTGCTCTCGCTGAGGGCGACGCGCCTGGCCCATTCCGCGAGCGTGCTGCGGTCGGCGGGGTCTTCCGCCAACGTTGCGGCAATCCGCTTCAGGCGCGGCTCGGATGGAAGGGGCAGATGCAAATGTTGAACCGGCATCCTGGGGAGTTCCGTAAGTAGAACCCTCATCAAAAGTTCGCCCCTCGCACCATCGTCTTGCCTGCCATCTGACAGATCGACGATCAGTTCGCGCAGCAGCGGCGAGATGGAAAGCGTGCAGCATCGATCCGGCAGGCCGACAAGTTCCGGCTCGATGTAGATGAAAAAGAGCCGGGCATTGGCTGCCGCGATATTGCTGTGCTCCATGCCGCCTGGAACCCATACCGCGCAATGAGGCGGCACCATCCACAGGCCGCCGGGAACGCGGCAGGTGACGCTGCCTCCAAGGGCAAACACAAGTTGACCCTTGCGGTGGCGATGTTTGGACACCTCCACCCTGGCCCCCTCAACGTCTACGCGCACGGCAATGACCGGCGCGGAAGGATCGTCCACATTCAGATCGTACCACGGATATTGAAGAGGCTGCTTCATACTTGAAGTATTTTAGTGATTAGATGAATTAATATCGGAATTAATCAGGCAGATATGTTGATAATAAGCAAGCCCTTGGGCGCAGCAGGCCACCGAGAAGACATTTCGGTCAGAAGAATCACGATCCAAATTTGGAGATAGATGATGAGCACTTTTGTTCTGGTTGCAGGCGGCTGGCGTGGCGGATGGACATTCACACCGATTGCCCGAAAGCTTCGAGGTCTGGGACACGAGGTTTTCACGCCCACTTTGACTGGCCTTGGCGAACGGGTCCATCTCGCATACGCCCGTCCCAACCTCGATACACATATCATGGATGTCGCCAACGTACTTACATATGAGAACCTGTCGGACGTGATCCTTTGCGGTCACAGCTATGCCGGAATGGTCGTGAGCGGCGTCGCGGATCAGTTGCCCGAGAGACTATCCGCGCTGGTCTATGTGGACGCATTTGTCCCGGGCGATGGCGATGCGTGGTGGGATTTGGCAGGAGATTATTTCCGCAAGATTGCGATAGATGGCTCCGCGGAGGATGGCTTTGGGGTGACCCCACCGCCCGGTACCGATCCCAGGCGAGTTCCCCATCCGCTCGCCGCGTTTCGTCAGGCCATTCACCTCACGGGCCGATGGCAAGAGATTCCGGAAAAAATGTTCATCTATGCGAGCGGATGGGAGGCCACTCCATTCAGCTCGACCTATGAACGCCTCAAGGACGATCAGGGCTGGATAGTGAAATCGTTGCAGACTGGCCATGATGTGTTTGGCCAGGCACCCGACGAGTTCCTGACGTTCGTCCAGGAACTCAAGGGTGTGGTGGCAGGATGAACCATTCAGAAACGCCTGCTTACATCACCTGACGACCGAAAGCCGACGGGCAGGAAACACCCCATTCCGGTCATCCCCTGTGGACCTGATCGGACGACAGCTTTTGGGAAGCAGCGGCACAACCTCCAACGGCTGGAACGGGACGCAAAGCTAACCTTATGAGGTAACGGATGAAAGTCGTATCGTTCAAGAGTTGACGTTTCACACCACGTGGACAACTTTCTGCTTCTAAAAAATAAAACTATTTAAAAACAAATACCTAAACCTCAACACGCTCTAATCTTTTCCCCCTCCTTCCCACCTCTCTTACCCTTGTCCTCAGTTCCTCCCATGGGAATGCCGGTCGCGACGGTGATCTGTGGGGAGGAACCGGCGCTTCCGTCTTGCAGCAAACGTAGCTGCAAGGCCGGGGAGGTTCCGTCCGAGGGTTCCCCTGCGGGTAATACGGCCCGCGCGTGCTGGACGAGCACATAGGCCCTGAATTTATTCGCAAACGGATGAAGGCAGGGAGCAGCGGAACGGGCGGGAACAGAAATCGCCGGCGGGGCGCGGAAGTCGCGCCACGTACTAACCATTAGGAAGGCACGGCCATGCGCCCCGCTTCCCACCCTCGTAGAGGGAGTTCTTTGACAATGGCCAGATGCGAAAGCAGGCGTGGCGATGATGAAGTGCGTCTTCCCCTTCTCCCCTTGTGGGAGAAGGTGGCCGAGCGCAGCGAGGTCGGATGAGGGGTGTTCCAGCTTGGCGCTCCGTCCAACACCCCTCATCCGTCTTGGCGCTGCGCGCCAATCCACCTTCTCCCACAAGGGGAGAAGGAAGAAACGCCGCGCTCAGCCTTTCGCCGCCGCTTCCAGTCCCGCGATGTCGAATTTTATCATCTTGAGCATGGCTTCCGTCACGCGCTTGGCCTTGGCGGGGTCGGGGTCGTTCATCAGTTCGCCGAGCCGCTTCGGCGTGATCTGCCAGGAAAGGCCCCAGCGGTCGCGCAGCCAGCCGCAATGTTCGATCGAGCCGCCCTCCTTGAGCGCGTCCCACAGCCGGTCGATCTCGGCCTGGGTCTCGCATTCGACGATGATCGAGAAGGCATGGTTGAACGGGTCGAGCGGCCCTGCTTCGATGGCCATGTAGCGCTGGTCGCCAAGGGTGAAGCCGGCAAGCTGCACGCTGCCGGCCGGCCCGCTGGGATTGTCGGCCGGAATAGCCGACACCCACTCGACCGACGAGCCGGGGATCAGCGACGTATAGAAGTTGACCGCGGCCTGCATGTCCTTTTCGAACCAGAGATGCTGAGTGACCTTCATCATGTGTTCCTCCTTCGTGACCGCCCCGCAAGGCGTGCGATCAGAGGACGAAGCTGGATGGGCCTTCCCGACAGAGACCGCAAAAAAATCATGCGGCGCGCCAAACGCGCCTGCCGGACAGACTGCAGCTCAGGTTCCAGGCATGGAAAACCCCGGCTGTGCCGGGGTTCTCGGATGCTTAACGGTTAAAACCGAACCCAAATCCAGACACGCTCGCGATAGCAGCGCGTAATCCGCCGGCCATGACGCCAGTGTCTGCGGCACACCCGTCTCCACACACGCCGCCGGTGCCGGCGGTTGTGTCTGCGATCGTGCCTGCGGTGCCATCGGCGATGGTCGACAAGCTCGACCTCGGCCTGGCTGTCATCACCGTCGAAGACGGCAGTTTCCGGCTCGTTGAGTTCATCGAGAATTCCACTGCCATCCGGAATCCCGGCAAGTGCACTGGCGGGCCTGGCAACACTTACCAGGGCAGCGCCTCCCACAAGGCCAAGTATTCCGGTCAGAAATAGTCGTCGATCCATAAAAACCTCCCGATCTTGCGACCACAGGCAACGTCAACACGAGCATTAGATTACGGCGATGCCGAATGCGCAACTCAAACGGGTGAATTTGGTTCCCGTTCGCGCTCGCTTCCCGGCTCTTTGACGTTGACCGGATGAAAAAGCCGGTGCGGTGAACATGAAGCTGCTACGCCGCCCTCTTGCACCAAACCCGCCCCTGCTATATGAACCCGCGCATGACTTCGCGTCCGACCCATTCCGTGTCCCGTCCGTCCGCTTTCGCGGGCGAGACCGTTCGCGCGCTTTCGGCAACGCTGCTTCTTCTCGGCCTTATCGGCGATCGCCGGGCTCGTTAAGGGAGCGTCCGGCGGTCGAATTGCCGCCGAGGCATAGCTCCTTTTGCTCTTCACAACAGAACCGAAATTCTGATTTAAGACCGCTTGAATGTTGCGCGCAGCGTCGCGCATGGCGGGCAAGAGAACGAGACCGAAAATGACCAAGATCACCCCCGTAACCGCTGCCGACCGGCATGCCGGCATGCCCATCGCTTCCGTCAAATACGAACCCTACCAGAAGGTCGACCTGCACGACCGCACCTGGCCCTCCAAATCCATCGACAAGGCGCCGATCTGGTGCTCGGTCGACCTGCGCGACGGCAACCAGGCGCTCATCGACCCGATGGGTCATGACCGCAAGGTGCGCATGTTCAAGCTGCTCGTCGACATGGGTTTCAAGGAGATCGAGATCGGCTTTCCCTCGGCCTCGCAGACCGATTTCGACTTCGCCCGCTGGTGCATAGAGGAAGGCGGGGTGCCCGACGAAGTCGACCTGCAGGTTCTGGTGCAGTGTCGACCCGAGCTGATCACCCGCACCTTCGAGGCGCTTCAGGGCGCGAAAACGCCCATCGTGCATTTCTACAACTCCACCAGCGAGTTGCAGCGCCGCGTCGTCTTCGCCAAGGATGTCCCAGGCATCAAGCAGATCGCCACCGACGCCGCCAAGATGATCACCGACATGGCGGCCAAGGCCGGCGGCGACTTCCGCTTCCAGTATTCGCCCGAAAGCTTCACCGGCACCGAGCTGGAAGTGGCGCTGGAAATCTGCAACGCCGTCACTGAGATCGTGAAGCCGACGCCCGAGAACAAGCTGATCATCAACCTGCCCTCGACGGTCGAGATGTCGACGCCCAACATCTATGCCGACCGCATCGAGTGGATGATCCGCCATCTCGACAACCGCGAGAACCTGATCATCTCGCTGCATCCGCATAACGACCGCGGCACCGGCATCGCCACCACCGAACTCGGCCTGCTGGCCGGTGCCGACCGCGTCGAAGGCACGCTGTTCGGCAATGGCGAGCGCACCGGCAATGTCGATATCGTCACGCTGGCGCTCAACATGTTCACGCAAGGCGTCGACCCGGAACTGGACTGCTCCGACATCAACCGCATGAAGGACGTCTACGAATATTCCAACCAGTTGAAGATCCCCGAGCGCCACCCTTATGTCGGCGAACTGGTCTACACGGCGTTTTCCGGCTCGCATCAGGACGCGATCAACAAGGGCATGAAGGCGATCAAGACCGCCAACAAGCCATTGTGGGAAGTGCCCTATCTGCCGATCGACCCGCAGGATGTCGGCCGTAGCTACGAGGCGATCATCCGCATCAACTCGCAATCGGGCAAGGGCGGCATCGCTTATGTGCTCCAAGCTGACTACGGCTTGCATCTGCCCCGTCCGCTCCAGGTCGAGTTCAGCCAGGATATCCAGGCGATCACCGACTCCGAAGGCAAGGAAGTCTCGTCGAACCGCATCCATGAGCGCTTCCTCGAACGCTATGTCGACCAGCCCGGCGCGCGGCTGAAATTCGTCGACCACCAGACTTTTCCGGATACCGAAGTGAAGGGCCGGCGCATCGTCGAGGCGACGATCATCGACCAGGGCAAGGAGGTGACGATTTCCGGCACCGGCAACGGCCCGGTAGACGGTTTCGTCGATGCCCTTTCGCGCCATATCGGCGTCTCTCTCTCGGTGCTCGACTATTCCGAGCACTCGATCCAGCGCGGCTCCAACGCCTCGGCCATCTGCTACATGGAGATGGAACACCCGGGCGGGCGGATTTTCGGCGTCGGCATCAACACCAACATCGTCGCCGCCTCGCTCGAGGCGGTGGTGTCGGCGGCCAACCGCGTGGTGTGATCGTCCACCGAGGTTAACCATGCCGCGCCTTGCCCGGGGATATCGGGCAAGGCGAAGGCATCCCGAATTCTGCGTACTTGTGAGTTGACACAAGCACGCTATGATTGAGTTCCATAACGGCGCCGCTCTCAAAAAAGGTCCGACGCTTGCCCCAGAATAAGCCTGCTGCCCCCGCAGTGCTCGAAACGCTTGAGAAGCTTCTCGCCAGCGAGACCTTTGGCCGTTCGGAACGCGCGCGCAAATTGCTGCGCTACCTGGTTGAACAGGAGCAGGCCGGCCGTGCGGACCGCCTGAAGGGCTTCGCAATCGCGGTCGACGTCTTCGGCAGGGATGCCGGCTTCGATTCATCGGCTGATGCCGTGGTCCGGGTGCAAGCCGGCCGCCTGAGAGAACTTCTGGGGCAATATTTCGCCACCGAAGGCGCGTCCGATCTCATCCGCATCACCATCCCGCGCGGCAGCTACGTTCCCGCCTACGAAATCGCGTTCGACGCAGGCACAAAGCCGGTTCCGAAAATCCTGCCTCTGGATGAGCCGATCGTCCTTGCGCAACCACAGCAAATCCAGGCCGATACACCACCGGCAGATGCCGGCCAGCCTTCGGCTTTCATCGCTGCCGCCCAGCCTTTGCCTCCAGCGTCGCAGGTCATGCGGCACCTCTGGTTCTTCTGGGGAGCCATGGCGGTCATCATCGCTATGCTCGGCTTTCTCGTTTTCCGCATAACCGAGCCGGCAACGCTGGACGACGTCGCAGCGCTGGCGGGCACTTCTTTCACCGAGACCGGCAGCATCACAAAATCGTCCGCGATCGAGGCCCTGCCGCCCGTCTACATTACCAACGCTTCGGAAGATGCCGACGCGACGCGGGTCGCGACGGTGCTGCGGGCCGGGCTTTCCGGCTTCGACACCGTCGACTTCATCGCCAAGGATGTTCCGGCCGGCGCAGGCCCGGTCAATCCCAACCAGTTCGTCTTCAACGTATCACCGGGCACATCGGACGGAACGGTGGCGGTCGAGTTGCAGCATAGCGCCAGCGGGAAAATCCTCGTCAGCCGCACCCTTTCGCCCGAAGACCTCGATCCGAAGGTGCTTGATGACCGCATCGCCGACATTTTGAGCGCCACGATACCCGTCTCCGGGGCGATCTACGGCTTCATCGACCAGAACGATACCGATACCGGGCTGACGCGCTGCCTGCTGCTCAACGACAATTACTATCTCGACCAGACCCCGCAGAAACACGAGGAAGCCTATCGCTGTTTCGAACAACTGCTGGCTGAAAATGCCAAATCGCCGCTGATCTACAGCGAACTGGCCTCTCTCCATCTGGAAGCAGTCACCGACCACCACCCCTACCCGCCCGGCGCGACTGCCGAGCAGGCTCTGGCGCTGGCCCATCGTGGCGTCCTGACCGGACCGACCAGCCCCTATACGCATCGCTCCTACGGCTTCCTGAATTCGCGCGTCGGCGACCCGACAGAGGCCATCCGCTTCATGCGCAAAGCCTATGAGCTCAACACCTATGATCTCAGCATGGCAGCAGCCTATGGCTATGCGCTGATCTTCTCAGGCAATTACGTCGATGGCGCGCCCATTATGGAGCACGCCGTCGAGGCCTCGAGCGCCCATCCAATGTGGTGGGACTATGGGCTCTTCCTGGCCAAGCTCATGACCGGTGACATGGAACGGGCGGCACGCGCCACAGAATCATTGGCGGCAACGAAGAAATCGCACTACCTGGCCGCGCGCCTGATTGCCGCCGACATCTCCGGCAAAACCGAGCAGGCCAAGGCTATCGCAACCGAACTCGCCGTCGATTTCCCAAAATTCGCCGCCGATCCGCGCCCCACTTTCGAGAAAGCCAACTATCCTGCCGACTTGACGGAAAAGCTGGTGAATGCGCTGCGCGCGGCGGGGCTCGGCGGGTCGAGCTGATCGGCCCTCTTTCCATAGAGCCGTATCCGGGTCGGCGGAAGTAACGTTTCCCGGCGGCAAGTGCCGCCAAAAGACAATCCTGCCGGAGAGATCGCTTCAGATGACCCAACAGCTTTTTGCCGCCGAGACCGGCACTGGTTCTCGCGTTGTCGTGCTCATCCACGGCTTCGGCGGCTTCCACGGCATCTGGGATCAAGTGGCCACCGAACTTGCTTCGGAAAATCGCGTCATCGCCTATGACTTGCCCGGCCATGGCGGTTCGCTTGGCTGGCCCGGCGCGGGACCCGCAAAAATCGCCGTGCGCGCAATTCTTGCCGATCTCGCGGCACGCGGCATCGAAAAGGTCCATCTTGTCGGCCATTCGATGGGCGGCGCGATTGCGGCACTGGCTGCCCTTTCCGACCCTGCCCGCATCGCTTCGCTGACCTTGCTCGCGCCGGGCGGCTTCGGCGAAGAAATCGCCGGACCCTTGCTGCGCCGCTTTGCGGCGGCAAGATCGCAGGCCGAGATTCGCGACTGCCTTGATGCGATGTCGGGACCGGAATTTCACCCCCCAGACAATTCCATCGAGGCGCTGGAGACGGTGCGCAGCATCGACGGCCAGCGCGAAAAACTGATCGAAATTGCCGGCGCCATTACCGAGAATGACCGGCAGGGTGTGATCCCGCGCGAAATGCTGGCAAAGCTGACCATGCCGGTCGCAGTCGCCTGGGGAACGGAGGATTCGGTCTTGCCCTTCTCGCAGACTACCGGCTTGCCATCAGCCTTCAGGCTTTATCCCTTGCAAGGTGCCGGCCACATGCTGCCGGAAGAGGCACCTGAAACCGTGCTGGACATCATCCGCCGCACCATGGGCTGAACGGGTCGCGGACGGTCAAACCCACCGAATTTGGCGCTGGAACAGATGCAATGCCACATTCGCTATGTTAAGAGTTCGTTAACGTAGCCGCGGGGTTTGGAGCCACTGCCCATGAGCGATGCAGGGGAAAACGTAACGCCGATCGACCAGACGCACCGGCTTGCCGACGTCATTCGCGACGTCAAGAACGCTGCCGCCGACCGCGAGGATGTCGTCGTGGAGCTGCGCGAGGCGAGCCGCATGCGGCTCGATCTGCTGGCGCAGGAGCTGGCCCCCGTCTTTGCCGACGTTCCCGCCGATATCGACATGTTCGACTTTGCCGTGTCCTCCGGCCTGCAGCCGCGGCTGTGGATCGACGCGGTCAGCCATGTCGGCCTCGGGCGCGACCGCCGCACCTATCGCTTCCTGCACGACACGCGCATCGGCCGCGTCGTGCTTGCCGAATCCACCAGCATCAAGCCGGTTGCCGATCAGGTAACCCGCTACATCGCCGAGCGCATCGTCGAGCGTCAGCGCCTGATGGATGGCGGCGTCGGGCAGAGTTTTGCCCGCAGTGCGGATGTTGCCGAAGCGGCTCCCGCCCTTCGCACCTCCGGTTCCGACGGCTGGAAAACATTCTTTTCAGGGCTTGGCATTGTCACCGCCGGCGCGCTGGTCGGCGTTGCGGTCGCCGCCATCCTGTTCTGGGAACGCCTCTCTGCGATCAAGATCACGTTCTGATCAGCGCCCGACCGTTTCGTGCGCACTGGTCAGGTCCAGCGCCATGATCTCGGACGGAGGCATTGCCGCACCGGTCAGACCGTGACGGCTGAGGCGAATATCCCATGCGCCCGCCTCGCCCGAAATATCGATGAGATTGTACTGGGCGGCGGGCTTGTGGCCGCCCGGCGCCTGGCCGGCCGCGGCAACGCCCACCACAGGCACCCGTGCCGATCCGCGCTTGCCGATCCAGTAGAGCGACGGCTCGTGCGAATGCCCGTGCAGCACCAGTTCCGCGCCATGGCGGGCGATGATCTTCTGGAAACGCCTTATGCCGAACAGGCGTTTGTGCTGGGCAACGGCGCTTCGCACCGGCGGATGATGGATCATCACGATCCTGCACAGCCCGCGCTTGCCGGCATCGTCAAGAATGCTGCGGAGCCTGTGAGCCTGCTCCTCGCGGAAAAACCCATTGGCCATGAAGGGTGCAGTCGCCCGCGCCGACGAAACGCCGATCAGCGCGACCTGACCGCGCACGCGCAAATAGGGGAAACCATGACGGTCGACCGGCGCGTTCTGCCCGTCGCCAGCCATCCACGGACCCCAGGCGCGGCAGATCTTGTCGAAGGCGCCGGGCACATAGGCGTCGTGGTTTCCCGGCACCACCGAAACATCCTCCGGCTTGCCGACCATCTCAAGCCAAAGCTTCGCCAGCTCGATCTCGCCATCCAGCGCCAGATTGACGAGATCACCCGTCACCGCCAGATGGTCCGGATTCTTGGCCTTCAGATCGGACACGATCGCGTCGATCACGCCGTCATGAAGGTAACGGCGACGGTTGCGTTGCCAATTGACATAGCCGACCGCCCGCTTGGAGGCGAGTTCGCGATAGGTTACAGCGGGAAGAGGTCCCAGATGGATATCGGAAATATGCGCAAGCCTGAACATTCAACCCTTTTAGGATACGCGCTTGCAGCTTTCCAGAAGCCGGTTGCCGCAGGATGACAATCAGCGAGCGCGAAGCGCAACAGGGCAAGAGTGCATGGGCACGCCTGCGCTCCAGCATCTTTCATTTCTATTTCCTGCTACGCCGCCCGATGACGCTTGGCGTGCGCGGACTGGTCTATGACCGGGAGGAAAATGCCGTCTTTCTGATTCGCCACACCTATGTTCCGGGCTGGCAGTTGCCGGGCGGCGGGGTGGAAACAAGCGAGATCATGGCCGACGCGCTGGCGCGCGAACTGGTCGAGGAAGGCAACATAGAGATCACCGCGCCGGCGGTGTTGAAATCCCTGCATTTCAACCGCCAGGCAAGTCGGCGCGACCATGTCGCCATGTATCTTGTCGAAAGCTATCGGCAGACGGCGCCAAAACAGCCCGATTACGAAATCGCCGAGGCCGGTTTCTTCAAGCGCGATGCCCTGCCCCCTGAGACAACCCCGGCAACGCTGCGACGCATCGCCGAGGTTCTGGATGGGGCGGAAGTGTCGCCTTACTGGTAATCAGGCAGCCTTCCTGAATCGGTCGCGGTCATGCGCCGCGAAATGGTCGATCTCCGGCCCGACGGGAATTATCCGCGTCGGATTGATCGTGGCATGGCTGCCGTAATAATGCGCCTTGATATGCCGCATGTTGACGGTCTGCGCCACGCCCGGCACCTGATAGAGATCGCGAAGGTAGTTCGACAGGTTCGGATAGTCGGCAATCCGCCTCAGATTGCACTTGAAGTGCCCGACATAGACGGGATCGAAACGCACCAGCGTCGTGAACAGCCGCCAGTCTGCCTCGGTCAGCCGGTCGCCGACAAGATAGCGCTGGCGTGACAGGCGATCCTCCAGCGTGTCGAGCGCGGCGAAGAGTTCCTTGAACGCCTCCTCATAGGCCTCCTGCGTCGTCGCGAAGCCAGCCCTATAAACACCGTTGTTGATCGCCGGATAGACGAGATCGTTGATCGCATCGATCTCACCGCGCAGCGCCTGCGGGTAAAGGTCGACCGATGCATCGCCCCATTCGTCAAAGGCCGAATTCAGCATCCGGATGATTTCGGATGACTCATTCGAGACAATCGTCTGCTCTTTTTTGTCCCAGAGAACCGGCACCGTCACCCGGCCCGAATAGGAAGGATCGGCCTTTGTGTAGATCTGGTGCAGGAAGTCGAGGCCATAGAGCGTGTCGCCGGTGGCGCCATCGTCAGTCTGGAACGTCCAGCCATTTTCCCCCATGAAATGGTGCACGACCGAAATAGAAATCACATCGTCGAGCTTCTTCAAGGCACGGAATATCAGCGTGCGATGCGCCCAGGGACAGGCGAGCGAGACATAGAGGTGGTAGCGGCCCGGCTCGGCCTCGAAGCCGCGTGTCCGGCCCGCAGCAGGCTTGCCGTCGGCCGTGATCCAGTCACGCCAGCCCGATTGCTGACGCACGAAGTGCCCGCCGGAATCCTTGGTGTCGTACCAGCGATCCACCCATTTTCCGTCGACCAGCAGTCCCATGGCGATGCTCCTTTTGTGAAGCCCAATGTAGGGACCGAGGTGGCAGGCAGAAACCCTTGTTGTCTGAACAGTTCGTCAACGCGATCGTTTCATTGAAGAATTCCGGTGGACGGGGTCGAAATTTGATGGTAGCGGGTCACCTCAATGGCAACACACTTTGCACATATTCGGTTCGACCGACGACGAATGGGCGCCCGCGCTTAAACAAGCGCTGATTCCCGACCGCTGCCATGCGCTGCGGATAGTCTCCTCGACCGGATGCAAAGACCATGACTCTTGCCGTGACCTACCTGCCGGAACTGCCGGCGCATGATTTCGAAATCGACGCGATCAATGAAGAGGCCTTTGGCCCGGGCCGCTTTGCGCGCGCCGCCTACAAGATCCGTGAAGGTGGCCCCCACGAACGCAAAATGTCCTTCGTCGCGACCTATGACGGCGCGGTGATTGCGTCGGTACGGATGACCTGGATTGCCGCCGGAGAAGGCCGCGCCTTGCTGCTCGGACCGCTTGCGGTGCGCCCTGCCTTCAAAAACATGGGCATCGGCCGCAAACTTGTAGCGATGTCAGTGGACGCCGCGAAGAAGGCCGGCGCGCCCTCCGTCGTTCTGGTCGGCGACGAACCCTATTACGGCCCGCTCGGCTTCAAACGCATTCCGCGCGGGCAAATATCGATGCCGCGCCCGGTCGATCTCGACCGGATTCTCGCAGTCGAAATCCAGCCCGGCGCTGTCGCGACGCTGACGGGCGAGGTTTGCCACGCCGACCTGGCGGGGCTCCAAATCGATTGCGTGGCCGAGCAAGCCTCCGTAGCATGACACTGACGTTTTCCGGGCGGTAGAAACCCTCCGGAACGATTTGTCGTTGACATGACCGCCCGAAGCATGAGCCCGCTTCGGGCTGAAATTTATTTGCTTTGAATCCGGGAGGAAATTCACCGATGAACCCCAATGGCCAGATAGCACTTGTCACAGGCGGCAGTTCCGGCCTGGGCGAAGCCACGGCGCGCGCACTTGCAGCGCGCGGTGCAAAGGTCGGGGTTCTGGATATCAGCGTCGAACGCGCACAAAGGGTTGCGGGCGATATCGGTGGCTACGCTGCCGAATGCGATGTCAGCAATGCCGAAAGCGCTGAGGCAGCCATAGCCGAGATAGCCGCGAAACTGGGCGAGCCGCGCATCCTCGTAAACTGCGCTGGCATCGCCATCGGCATGAAGACTGTCGGCAAGGACGGCCCTCACCCGCTCGACCTCTACCGCAAGGTGATCGAGGTCAATCTGATCGGCACCTTCAACATGATCCGCCTTTTCGCCGACCGCGCCGCCAAGCTCGATGCGCTGGAAGGCGGCGAGCGCGGCGTCATCATCAGCACGGCTTCCGTCGCCGCCTACGACGGGCAGATGGGACAGGCCGCCTATTCGTCCTCCAAGAGCGGCATTGTCGGCATGACCTTGCCGGTAGCGCGTGACCTCGCCCGTTCCGGTATCCGCGTGATGACGATCGCGCCCGGCATCTTCAAGACGCCGATGATGGCAGGCATGCCGCAGGAGGTGCAGGATTCGCTCGGTGCCGCGGTGCCCTTCCCCTCGCGCCTCGGCGAGCCTTCGGAATATGCCGCCCTTGCCCTTCATATCGTCGAAAACCAGATGCTCAACGGCGAAACGATCCGCCTCGACGGCGCGATACGCATGGCGCCGAAATAGAGCCGGCAATCCATGACCACGAAGCCGGGACCGCTTTCAGGCCTGACCGTCGTCGAGATGGCCGGGCTTGGTCCGGTACCGCTGGCCGGCCTCATCCTGTCGGAGATGGGTGCGGACGTCATCCGCGTCGAACGCCTGCGCACGGACCGGGCATTCCTGTCACTGCCGCCCGAATATGACCTCGACCGGCACGGCCGCGAAATCCTCCGCGTCGATCTCAAGCAGGCCCAAGGCGTGGAACTGGTGCTGCGCCTTGTCGAAAAGGCCGACGCGCTGATCGAGGGTTTCCGCCCCGGCGTCATGGAAAAGCTGGGGCTGGGGCCTAAGATCGCCTGCACCCGCAATCCCGGCCTGATCTATGGCCGCATGACCGGCTTCGGCCAGACGGGACCCATGGCCCAGCGCGCCGGCCACGACCTCACCTATCTCGCTTATACCGGCATACTCCATGCCATCGGGCAGAAGGGCGGCAGGCCGGTGCCGCCGCTCAACCTCGTCGCCGACTATGGCGGCGGCACGATGTTCTTGATCACGGGTATCCTGGCGGCACTCTTCGAACGCTTCAAATCCGGCAAGGGCCAGGTTGTGGACGCCGCCATGGTCGATGGCGCATCCATGCTGGCGACGCCGTTCTTCGGCTTCATGGCCGCCGGCCTGTGGCAGGATCGCCGTGGCGAAAACCTGCTTGATTCCGGCGCGCCTTTCTACGACACCTACGAAACCGCCAACGGCAAACACATCGCGGTTGCCTGCCTCGAGCCGCAATTCTTCGCCGAGTTCTGCCGGCTCCTCCCGCTCGACCAGCGCTTCGCCGAAGCGCAATATGACAAGTCGCTGTGGGATGAGATGCGTGAAGCGATCGCAGATCGCGTGCGAATGAAAAACCGCGATGAATGGAGCGCCTTGTTCAAGGACACGGATGCCTGCGTGGCACCTGTTCTTTCGCTCAAGGAAGCACCTCGCCATCCGCACAACCACGCACGTCAGGCGCATGTCGCGGCCGGCGCATTGCTGCGGCCGGGCCCGGCACCGCGTTTTTCGCGCAGCGGCACGCAGGCCGCGATGCCTGTCGAAAGCACGCCCGCGACGATCCTCTCCCGTTTCGGTATTCCAGGCACCGAGATCGAGACGCTTGCCAAGGAAGGCGTTGTCGGCAAATAAGTGGATATCAGCATTCATGATTTTGTGAGGATGGGGTGGAAACGAAAAAGGATGTCATTCGCGAAACGGATGCCGAGGCGATCACACTCGCCAAGACGCTGATCCGGACGGCGCGCCATGGTGCTATCGCCACCCTCGATCCCGAAACCGGCGCGCCGCTGGCAAGCCGTGTCGGCACCGCCACCGACGTCGATGGAACGCCGCTGATTCTTGTTTCGTTGCTTGCCGCCCACACCCGAGCGCTTATCGCCGATCCACGCTGCTCGCTGCTGCTCGGCCAGGCCGGCAAGGGCGATCCGCTCGCCCACCCGCGCATTTCGCTTTATTGCCGGGCAAGGCAACTGGAACGCGGCACACCCGCCCACGCCCGGGCGCAACGCCGCTATCTGAATCGCAATCCCAAGGCAGAACTCTATGTCGGTTTGGGTGATTTCTCGTTTTTCCGGCTGGAGATCGATGGTGCCAGCCTGAATGCAGGTTTCGGCAAGGCTTACAATCTGACGCCGGCCGATCTCTTGACCAACAGCCCCGCGCTTGAAGCGCTTGCCGACAGCGAGCAGTCGGCGCTCGACCACATGAATTCCGACCATCTCGACGCGATCGCAGTCTATGCCCGCCACTATGCAAAGGCCGATGGCGACGGCTGGATCGTCACGGGCTTTGACGCCGATGGTATGGATATTGCAACAGGCGACCAAATTCGACGCGTTTTCTTCCCGCGTAAGTTGACGGAAGCCGGCGAATTGAGAAAGATGCTTGTTGAAATGGCCAAGAGCGGACGTGAAGCAGATCACATACGGCGCTAGCTCTGGTCTTTAAGGAAGCAGCAGGGCCTCGAATTAGCAAAATTGCTTTTAGGCTTTGCTTTTTTAGAAATTGTCGGATTCAGGTGAAACCGACGCGCGTTTCTCGACGTTATTGCCCCCATGACGTCGAGGGAAAAGTTACCGTGGGGGAAGGTATGACCGCCAATCCGCTTATCGATAATGCAGGAGCTGCAGCCACGCTGCTCAGTCTCTTGGGCAATGAAAAGCGTCTCGTCATCATCAGCCATCTGCTGGAAGGTGAAATGTCGGTCGGTGCGATTGCCGAGAAGGTTTCGCTCAGCCAGTCCGCACTCTCGCAGCATCTGGCGAAATTGCGCAGCATCGACATAGTCGAGACGCGGCGCGACCGGCAGATGATCTACTATTCATGCAATTCCGCCGCGGTGCGGCAATTGATCGGCACGCTTGATGGGATCTTCAACGGCGCAGACGAGGTCTACGAGAAATCCTACGCTCAGAGCCCGGTCCTCGCTCAGAAGTCTTGACCGGCAGCGGTTGGCGCTCTTTAAGAAGTCGAGCTGGATGGCGTTGCGTCCATGCGGACGCATAAGAACGATCCAACACCTTGAATGAGCGTCGGAATATTTCGAAAGCCGGATTTCGTTTTGGTCCGATGCTCTAACAGACCGACCGAGCCCGATGGACCCGATACGCATTGACGATCCCGCCGATCCTCGCGTCGCGCCTTACATGGATATTCGCGAGCGCGATCTGGCCGGCCGGCAGGGGCGCTTTGTCGCCGAAGGCAAGGTCGTTCTCAACGTCCTGTTTTCAGCGCGGCGTTTCGAGGCGGAATCGGTGCTGTTGCTTGAAAACCGGCTTGCGGGCATGACCGAAACGCTGAAATCCGCGCCGGCCGATGTGCCGGTCTACGTTGCCTCCAGCGATGTTCTGGACGGCATCGCCGGCTTCCACATGCATCGCGGCGTGCTGGCGATAGGCCGCAAGCGCCCGCCCGAAACGATCGAGACGATTCTGGAAACCCTGCCGGAACGTGCATTGGTGGTCGTCCTGGTCGGCATCGCCAATCACGACAACATTGGCGCGATCTTCCGCAATGCTGCAGCCTTTGGCGCGGATGCCATCCTGCTCGACGAAACCTGCTGCGACCCGCTCTATCGCAAGGCGATAAGGGTCTCCGTCGGCGCAGCACTCAAAGTACCCTTCGCCGTCGCAAGCGAAACCGGTAGTCTTGTCGACACCCTCGGAAAACACGGCTTCGAGCAGATCGCCCTGTCGCCGCAGGGCACGGTCGACTGCCGCGACATGGCGCGGCCACAGCGGCTCGCTTTGTGGTTCGGCACCGAAGGCGAAGGCCTGCCGGAAAAGCTGATGCGGCGGCTGAAAACGGTGAAGATCGCCATGACCGGCGGCTTCGACAGCCTGAACGTGGCGGCTGCGTCTGCAATCACCTTGCATCACTTCACCGACCATCGCGTTTAGGGTTGCTCAGTCCGCAGACGTCGCCGTCTGCAGTGCCCGCACGCGATCGGCAAGGCTGACCGTTAAGCCTGCACCCTCGCCTGTCTCGGCCGCCAGTGCCTTGGCAATCGGCGAATCGGGACCATCCAGCTTCGCCGCCAGATTGACCACATGGGCCGCCAGTTCGTTCATCTGCTCACGCAGCCTGGCGTTTTCGTCATCGTCGCCGGTGTTCTCCTGCGAAACGGGAGCCGAATTTTCCGACTTCAGCCGCTTGTTCTCGCGCGCCAGCGCGGTCAGCCGCTCTTCCAGGCGCTCGCGGTCGGCTGACAATTTCGCCAGTCTTCTGTCGATATCGTCATCCGCGTCCGCATAGGCCAATGCCGATGCTTGCGAAGCTGTGCCGGCGGGCTCATTGCCCTTCGACGCATCACGCAGCCGCGCCAGTTCACGCTCACGCCGTTCCAGCCTGTCGTCGCGGTCGGCAAGCGTGGCTGTCAGCGTCTCCACCTTCCTGGCCAGGTCGCTCGTCCGCTTCTTTTCCACCGTCAGGCCTTCGCGCGCTGTCCTGGTTTCAAGAGCCATGGCCTTGGCCTGCACGTCAGCTTCCTTGCGCTGCGCCTTCAGCTTCGACAACTCGCTGGTGAGCCTCTCAAGCTCGCTTTCCCGCGCCACCAGTTCGATCTGGCGGCTGCTCGACGAAAAACTCGCCTCATCATACATGCGGCCAAGCTTTTCCAGTTCCTCGGCACTCATCGTGCTGGAGCCTTCAATCTCGGCAAGCCTTTCGCCGAGGCGCTTCAATTCCTCGTCGCGCTTGGTGAGATCGGCAGTCAAGGCACCCACCCTCACCGCCAGCGCATCATGCGCCTTGACCTTCGCATCGCGCTCGGCGGCAAGCTTTTTGACCTGTTCCTGGGCGCGGCCGACATCGACGAGCTGCGACGCATTCTTTGCCTGCAGGCTTTCGGCCTTCATTTCCAACCGGCGAATCGACATCGCCGCTTCGGCGCGGATGCGATCCTTCTCGGCCTGGATTTCGCTTGGCGTCAGCGGCATCGAGCCTTCGATGCGCTTGCGCGTCAGGTTGACAGCCCGCCGCCAGGCAACCGGTGTGATCAGCACGGCAATGAAGCCGGCACACAGGAAGCCAAGCACAAAGAACAGGATGGACTGGATCACATTACACTATCCGTTGCCGGTGGGCTCCGCCCGCCCCTGGCCTATCTGCCACAGGGCGGTGTTCGGGGCAACGCAATGGTGGTCCGTATGCTTAAAACGGGTTCCACGTCGCCTGCTGTGTCAGCTTCAGATATCCCATATTGATGCCGAGCCGGGCACCGACACCGGTTCGCACCGGCACCAGCAGCATGTTGCCGTTCTTCATGACGTTGAAGCCGACGCCCGCAACGACATAGGCGGAACCTGCGACACCGCCAAAGCGGTTGTAGAGGTTGGAAACGTCATCGAGATTGTAAACCAGCATCATGGTGCGCGAGCCTTCGCCGCCGAAATCCCAGCCCAGCGACGGACCCTGCCAGAACACTTTATGGTCGCCGGCGTTCTTCGTGTAGAGCGAGCCTTCACCATAGGTGAGCCCGCCGATCAGCGCGCCGGAACCTTCCTCGCCAAGGATATAGCCGTTCGGCAGGCCGTAGGACGAGAATATCTTCTCGATCACGGTCGCCAGCCCACCGGATGTGGCGCCAAAGAAGCGATGGCCGGAGTCCACGATTTCCTGAGCGGAATATTCCTGAGCCCGCAAGGCCGATGAAGAAAAAGCCACGATGCTCGAAACGGCGAACATCATTGCGATCAGCCGGAACAGATTCCGGTTGTATAGTCGGGAAAACATGCTTCCAATCTCCGTCCGGGAGCACACTCGCCGACGCCTACTGCCTGTCGCGGCTCTTTGTTGGCCGCTTTCAGGGTCACTCACCCGCAAATTATGCCGTAATCCTTTTTCAACCATTAAGCTTTCACATGAAGATGGCGGTTCGAAGGCTGGCGACAGCGTTGGTGGCCGTGCAAACGCTGATTTTAAAGACGAAAATGCTGGAACTTTTCGCTGGCCGGACGATGCCTGTATGATCGCGGCCTGAGAGCCAGACGTGATTCGTTCGGGCTGGCGCGGTAGAACTGCTTCGCACTGATTCGTTAATTGATGTTAGGGATACCGTTCAATGTCCGATCTCTTCGCGCTGTCCGCACCAGATCTCGCTGCCCTGCTGTGCAGCCGCGTGTGCCATGACATCATCTCGCCCGTCGGCGCAATCAACAACGGGCTGGAACTGCTTGATGAAGGCGGCGCCGACGAAGACGCCATGAACCTCATTCGCGCCAGCGCCCGCAATGCCTCGGCGCGGCTGCAATTCGCCCGCATCGCCTTTGGCGCGGCAGGCTCGGCCGGAATGCTGATCGACACCGGCGATGCAGAAGCCGTGGCGACTGCCTTCCTGAAAAACGAGAAGCCGGAGTTGACCTGGACTGGGCGACGCGCACTGCTGCCGAAGAACAAGGTCAAGCTGCTGCTCAACCTGGTTCTGGTGGCCAACGCCGCGATCCCGCGTGGTGGCAAGATCGCCGTGACGCTCGACGATGTCGAAACCGAGCCGAAATTCACGCTCTCTGCAAGCGGGCCGATGCTGCGCGTGCCGCCGAAATTCCTCGAGCTTCATTCCGGCCACCAGCCGGAAGAGGCAATCGACGCCCACGCCGTCCAGCCCTATTACACATTGCTGCTGGCGCGCGAGGCAGGCATGACGATCTCCATCCACGCTACTTCGGACGAGATAGTCTTCACCGCCGCTTAGTTTCCGGCAGAAGCAGGTTTCGCACTGCTCCATTTCGGGGATCATGCGCTGAACGCGTATCCCCGAAACGCTTGGCCGCGGGGCCTAAGCCACTATTTTTACGAAAACTTTACCCAACGGATTTTCAGCTTTTTTACATCACCGGGCTAACTTGCAGCCGCACGGTCCGGTTCTCTGGCTCGCGCGGGGGATGCAAAGAGAGACGGGCTCATGAAACGCTGCATGTTCATCGACGATTCGAGTGTCATCAGGAAGGTCGCCAAGCGCATCCTGAGCGGCCACGACATGCTTGTGATCGAGGCCGCCACTGGTTCTGAAGCCCTCGAAATGTGCGCAGCCGACATGCCCGACATCATCGTCGTAGACGGAGCACTTCCCGACATGGCGAGCGCCGACGTGATCCGCCGAATTCGCGCCATCGACAGCCCGGTCAAGCCGAGGATCGCGATATGCCTGGTCGAGTTCGACATCGGCGCGATCATGCGTGCCAAGCGCGCCGGCGCCCACGATTATCTGCTGAAGCCCTTCAACCGGTCGCAATTGCTGTCGCGCTTCCGCGACCTGCGGGCTGCCTGAACCCCCAAAACGAAAAAACCCGGCAAAAGCCGGGCCTTTTCAATCGTTTGCCGAAACTCAGGCGCTTTCGCGGATTTCCTCGGGTTCGCGCAGCACATAGCCGCGGCCCCAGACCGTTTCGATGAAGTTCTGGCCGCCGGACGCGGTATCGAGCTTCTTGCGCAGCTTGCAGATGAAGACGTCGATGATCTTCAGTTCCGGTTCGTCCATGCCGCCATAGAGGTGGTTGAGGAACATTTCCTTGGTCAGCGTGGTGCCCTTGCGCAGCGAGAGCAGCTCAAGCATCTGGTATTCCTTGCCGGTCAGATGCACGCGCTGGCCGCCGACTTCCACGGTCTTGGCGTCGAGATTGACCACCAGGTCGCCGGTGAGGATGACCGACTGGGCGTGGCCCTTCGAACGGCGCACGATGGCGTGGATGCGGGCGACGAGCTCGTCCTTGTGGAACGGCTTGGTCATATAGTCGTCGGCGCCGAAGCCGAGCCCGCGAACCTTGTCCTCGATGCCGGCCATGCCGGAGAGAATGAGGATCGGCGTCTTTACCTTGGACAGCCGCAGCGTCCTCAAGACTTCATAGCCGGACATGTCCGGCAGGTTGAGGTCGAGGAGAATGATATCGTAGTCGTAGAGCTTGCCGAGATCGACGCCCTCTTCACCGAGATCCGTCGTATAGACGTTGAAACTCTCCGATTTCAGCATCAGCTCGATGCTTTGTGCTGTCGCACTGTCGTCTTCAATCAGCAGAACGCGCATTTCATTCCCCTTTTCTGCCGCCGGACCGCATCGTGAGCCATCCGGTACCGGAGCAGTGATTGCCTAGGTCGCAGGCTGCCATCGAATGGTTAACAAATCCTAATTCCGCTTGGCAAGCAGTAACAGAATTTTTAACCCCTGGATACACCCTCTTGAATCTAATGAAGAATCCCCGATCCATTTATTAACAAGCCACGTTAACAATCGGCGCCAAGTGATTCTTTTGACTCTTGTTGTGGTCGTTAGGCTTCGCAGCCAAATTTTTACCGCCCCTTAAGTCCTGCCCCTTATGATTAACAATGCCCGTAAACGAATGGTTACCGGCGGCGAAAATTTTAGGGATTTGTTTCCTTTTTTGCCGGGAAACCGTGGACGCGTCTGTTGGTCGGGCCTTTTCGGGCTGCAAGGGGGCGGTTTGATGGGAGAGTGTGCGTGAATTGGAGTATCGAATCATGAAATCACGTGAAAACCTGGTTCGGCTGAAGCAGTTTCAGGTGAATGAGAAACGCCGCCAGCTGCTGCAGCTCGACATGATGATTGCCGAATTCGATCGCATGGCCGGAGAACTGGAGTTCCAGATCAACGCCGAGGAAAAGAAGGCCGGCATTACCGATATCAATCATTTTGCCTACCCGACCTTCGCCAAGGCTGCCCGCCTGCGCCGCGACAACCTCAAAAATTCGCAATCCGACCTGCTTCAACAGCGAGCCGCAGCCGAATCATTACTCGGCGAAGCTGAAGCGGAGCTTTCCAAAGCCGAAATGCTCGAATCACGCGACAGCAAGAGCCGCGAGATCGAAAGCGACAACCGCAGCGCCATGATCGGCTGAGACAGCCGGTCCTATCTGGCCGACCGCCGGCACGCCCTGGACGCGAAACAGCGTCCGGGCCGGCACAAAAAATACGTTTTCCGTCACATTATCGCTGCCAGAGCGGCAACAAAGCGCCCGCATTCGATGGCGGATTGCTGCCCGGACGGGCGGCTTTTCGAATCGGGAGACGACTTCATGACAATTTCGCTGACACGGCGCTCGATGCTGGCTGGCTCGCTTCTTGCTGCCCCTGCCCTGATGGTGGCGCGGACGGCATTGGCCGACGTAAAAGACGCCGCAGCGCAACTGCGTGCCCTTGAGAAGAAATATGGCGGCCGGCTTGGCGTCGCCATCCTCGACACGGCAACTGGAACCAGGATCGAGCACCGCGCCGACGAGCGTTTTGCCCTGTGCAGCACCTTCAAGGTCCTGGCATCGACAGCTGTCCTGGCCCGCGTCGATAAGGGCGAGGAAAAACTCGACCGCCGCATCACATATGAGAAAAAGGATCTCGTCACCTACTCGCCGGAGACCGAAAAACATGTCGGCAAGAAAGGCATGACGCTTGCCGAACTGTGCGAAGCGGCAATCACCCTCAGCGACAACACCGCCGGCAATCTTCTGCTGGCCAGCTTCGGCGGGCCGGCCGGGCTGACTGCCTATGCACGGTCGCTTGGTGACGAAGTGACCCGGCTCGATCGCATCGAGACTGCGCTGAACGAAGCAAAGACCGGCGATCCGCGCGACACGACAAGCCCCGCGGCGATGCTGGCGGACCTGCAGAAACTGGTGCTTGGCGATGCCCTGTCGCCTGCCTCGCGAGATCAGCTCAAGACGTGGCTTCTGGCCAACAAGACCGGTGACAAGCGCCTGCGCGCTCACCTGCCCAAGGATTGGAAAGTCGGCGACAAGACCGGAACCGGTGACAATGGCTCGGCCAACGACGTCGGCATCCTGTGGCCACCCAAGGGCGGGCCTATCATCGTTTCGTCCTACTTTGCCGAATCGTCGGCATCGACGGACGAGAAGAACACCGTTCATGCCGAAGTTGGCCGCATCGCAGCGTCCCTCGTCTGACAGGCATCGCTCGGCAGCCTTGCGGGCAAATCTACAAGGCTGCCGAGACACTCTCCGAATCAGACGATGCCTGCTTGCGGGCTTCGACGATCTCGGGAACGTGACGTTCCGACCACGCTCTGATCTCGTTGAGCAGGCCTGCCAGATTGCGGCCAAGCTCGGTCAATTCATATTCCACCCGCGGCGGGATTACGGGAAAAACCTCACGCAGCACCAACCCGTCGCGCTCCAGCACGCGCAACGTCTGCGTCAGCATCTTTGGCGTGATGCCCTCGACCTTGCGCGCCAGCTCGCCATGACGGCGGCGGCCGAAGCTCAGCGCGCCGACAACGAGATAAACCCATTTGCTCGACAGCATTTCAAGAACCGTATGCGACATGCATTCGCGGCGGAATGCGTCGTAGCCGAAGGGCTTGTCCGGATCATTGCTATACATGGAGTACCTATATATCCAAATTGTGCATACTGGACAATGGATAATTACTATCCAAATGATAGTGACGTGATCGTAAAAACAGGAGATTGCATCATGCGCGCTATCACTCAGAAGACCGCCGGCGGACCGGAAGTCCTTGAAATCGAAGACCGCCCCTCACCCGACCTCGGCCACGGCGAGGCAGTCGTCAAGGTCAAGGCGGCCGGCATCAATCCTGTCGATATCGCGGTGCGCGGCGGCTTCTATCCGCTGCTTGGCGAACCACCCTTCACCATCGGCTGGGATATTTCCGGCATTGTCGAAGAAGCTTCCGAAGGTGGCCGTTTCAAGGTCGGCGATGAAGTATTCGGCCTGTCGCGCTTTCCCAGGCAAGCAGCCGCCTATGCGGAGGAAGCTGCGATCTCGGAAGACGAGTTCGTTCGCAAGCCCAAAACGCTCGATCATATTCACGCCGCGGCCCTGCCTCTTGCCGGCCTGACCGCGTGGCAAGGGCTGGTGGGCGCCGGCGGCCTGAAGGAAGGGCAGCGCGTGCTGGTCCATTCAGGCGCGGGCGGCGTCGGTCATCTAGCGGTGCAGATAGCCAAGGCGCGCGGCGCTTATGTCCTGGCGACTGCCAGCGCGGAAAAGATCGATTTCGTCCGCTCGTTCGGCGCCGACGAGGTCATCGACTACAAGGCTTCCGATTTCACCAAGGAAGCGCGCGACATCGACATCGTGTTCGAGACCATCGGCGGCGACCATGCCGCACAGTCGCTCAAGTCGCTGCGAAAGGGCGGCGTACTCGTGTCGCTGCTCGATCCCGGCGAAAAGACGCGCGCCGAGGCGCCGGCACTCGGCGTGCGCGTCGAACGTATTTCCGTCGTTCCCGATCGTGAGGGTCTTGAGGAACTCGTCCGTCTCGTCGAGACGGGCAAACTCACCGTCCACGTCGAAAAGACCTTCCCGCTCGAACAGGCGGGCAAGGCGCATGAATTCCTCGGCACCCGGCCAAAGGGCAAGGTGGTGCTCGCGGTCTGATCGATACGATCGACAAAGAAAACGGCCGGACTTGCGGTTCGGCCGTTTCGCTGGTGCCTAGAAAATCAATGTCGATATTGCTGGATACGGGTGGTCCGCAGTCCGGCCAGGCCATATTCGTCGATCGATGCCTGCCAGGACAGAAATTCTTCGGTCGTCAGTTTATAGCGCTGACATGCTTCTTCGAGGCTCAAAAGTCCTCCGCGAACGGCCGCAACAACTTCGGCCTTGCGGCGAATGACCCAACGACGGGTATTCGTCGGCGGAAGATCGGCAATGGTAAGCGGGCTGCCGTCAGGCCCAATAACATATTTGACACGCGGTCTAACCAGATCGGTCATAGTACTCTCTACACAAAACTTAAAGACCCAATCACAACCACATTACCGCCACAGCTTTAAAAATTGCCTAAACCGATGGTAAGCCTTGAGTAATGTTCGTGAACCTTTTGTTAACCATGAAGCGGCCCACTGGTGTTGCTGCATGGTGCCAGTGAAAGTGTTAAAAACCTCATCTCATGTGGCACAAACGCCAACTGTGGCGCTTTGTGGCGGCTTGACCTATATTCCCGTCGTTGGCATGAAGCGCCCGAACAGCTGAAACGGACCATCCTTTTATGAACAGCCTGGACCTTCCCGGACGTCCTGAAGATACACGCGTCGTGGTTGCGATGTCGGGTGGCGTCGATTCGTCTGTCGTGGCCGGCATCCTGAAACGCGAAGGCTACGACGTCGTTGGCGTAACGCTCCAGCTTTACGATCATGGCGCAGCCACCCACCGCGCCGGCTCGTGCTGCGCCGGTCAGGATATCGACGATGCCCGCCGCGTCTCCGAGACGCTCGGCATCCCGCATTATGTGCTGAATTACGAGGAACGCTTCCGCAAGGCGGTCATCGATCCCTTCGCCGAGAGCTATGTCTCCGGCGAAACGCCGATCCCTTGCGTGTCGTGCAACCAGACGGTCAAGTTCGCCGACCTTCTCGAGACCGCGCGCGAACTCGGCGCCGACGCGCTGGCGACCGGCCATTACATCCGCTCGCGCGCCAATGGCGCCCACCGCGCGCTCTACCGTCCGGTCGATGCCGACCGCGACCAGAGCTATTTCCTCTTTGCCACCACGCAGGAACAGATCGACTATCTGCGCTTCCCGCTCGGCGGCCTGTCGAAGCCGGAGGTACGCGCCATCGCCGAGGATCTCGGGCTTTCGGTTGCCACCAAGCAGGACAGCCAGGACATCTGCTTCGTGCCGCAGGGCAAGTATTCGGACATCATCGCCAAGCTGAAGCCGACCGCCGCCAACCCTGGCGACATCGTTCATATCGACGGGCGCGTGCTTGGCCGCCATGACGGCATCCTTCGCTATACCATCGGCCAGCGCCGCGGCATCGGCATCGCTTCGGGCGAACCGCTCTACGTCGTCCATCTCGACGCCGAGCGCGCCCGCGTCATCGTCGGCCCGCGCGAGGCGCTGGAAACGCACAAGATCTACCTGCGCAACATGAACTGGCTGGGCGACACACCGCTGGGCGAGATCGGGCCGGAAGGCATCGAGCTTTTCGCCAAGGTGCGCTCTACCCGCCCGCCGCGTCCTGCCGTACTTCACAATCGCGACGGCGCGATCTTTGTCGAGCTTGGCGACGGCGAATCGGGCATCGCGCCGGGCCAGGCCTGCGTGCTCTATGTCGATGACGGCAATGACGCCCGCGTGCTCGGCGGCGGCTTCATCGAGCGTTCCGAACGGGGTGCCGAGGCCGAAGCCATGCTGACGAAGCTCGCCGCGCGCTCGAACACGATCGCTGCCGAGTAACAAGCTCCGGATAAAACAAGACAGGACTGGCGGCGGTGTATCACCACCGCGCGCCAATAGGCTCAACCGTGCGTGACTGTCCCGGCAGTCAGGATGCGAAGCACGGTGATTGCTTCCTCACCGCTGGTGCGCGGCTCGGCCCGTGTCTGGATGCACGACAGGAAGTGCTCCAGCTCGCGCGTCAGTGGCATGCCGCCTTCCACCGGAATGTAGGTCGGTTCATTGGCGGTAAACGCCCATTGGCCGCTATCCTGCCAGACGGCATGGCGGTAGACTGCAAGCTTGCGCTCCCACGGCTCGACATCGTCGAACACCGCCATGGCCCGCGTGCCGACCACAGTCAGCCGCCGCTCGCGGTAGGGATTGAGGCGCGAAGTAAACAGATGGCTGCGCAGCCCGTTGGGGAAGCGCATGTGCAGATGGGCAAAATCGCTCTGGTGATCCAGAAGGGCGGCACCCTCGCCGCGTATTTCCGTCGGCGCCGAACCGGTGATCGCCAGGATCATCGACAGGTCATGCGGCGCCAGGTCCCACAGCGCGTCATTTTCGGTATGGAACTTTCCGAGCCCGAGACGGTGGGAGTGAATGTATTTCACTTCGCCCAGCTCACCATTGTCGATCAGCTCCTTGAGCTTCTCGAAGGCTGGATGGAAGCGCAGCACGTGACCGGTCATGAAGATGCGCTTGTTGGCCTTTGCCGCGGCGACCGCGCGCTCCGCATCCGGAACGGTCAATGCGATCGGCTTTTCGACCAGCACGTCCTTGCCGTTTTCCACAGCCTTTATCGCCGCTTCAGCATGAAACTGCGGTGGCAGCGCCATGACGATGGCGTCGATATCCTTGCGGGTGAACAGGTCGTCAGGCTCGATGGCGAGGCAATCCTGCTCCGAGGCAAAGCCTTCGGCACGCGCCTTGTTGGCGTCCGAAACCGCATGGAGGACACCAAGGCCCTTTAGAGTGCGGATATGGTTCGCGCCCCAATATCCGCATCCCAGAACTGCAATTCGCGGTTTCATCAAATTATGAACTCAATAAATAGGTGGCGGAGACATAACGGCGCGCCGTTTCGAACTCAACCCCGCCCGCTGAATCAAATGGAATGCCAGAAAGGATTTCTTTGCATCAATTCTTGAAGTCGCACCGGCTCTCGGCGCTTGACAGCCCTACCGTCGCGACCTTATATCCGCCCGACCTTCGGCGAAGCTACGAGATGCCCGCGCAATTGTGGCAAATTTTCGGACCTTCGCTCCGTGGCGGGATAGCTCAGTTGGTTAGAGCACGGGAATCATAATCCTGGGGTCGGTGGTTCGAGTCCACTTCCCGCTACCATCGCTCCCACTGAAACCAGTGGGACTGCTCCTTGGAGCAGTGGCGGAACAAAATCGAGTTCGGCTTGCAGACGATTGCGCTCCGCCTTAGCGACTTTGATCCTATCCCGATTTCTTCGGCTTCCATTAGACCTTTCGTTACCGCGTCCACGATACGATCGATCTCGCGCTGCCGGGCTGCGATATCCCGTTCCAGTCGGGATCAACAAACGATCGTGCATCAACGCCACGGCGATCCGCCAAGCCACGGGCACCGATAACAAGCACGACCGCCGCTTCAGGTCCAAGGTCCAACAGCTATCGGGCAAGTTCCGCGATCAGTCGCTGGATAAACCGCTCTCCGGCTGCCAGTTGCTCAACCTCGATATACTCATCGACCTGATGGGCCTGCGCGATGTCGCCCGGTCCCACAACGACCGTCGACCAGCCTGCATTCTGGAAAATGCCGCCTTCCGTCGCATAGGCAACGACCGCCGTATCGTTAGCGCCCGTCAGCGCAAGCGCCAGCGCCTCCGCATTGCCGTCCGGTTCCGGTGCAAGGCCCGGAACGGATGAGAGATCCTCAATCTCGATGCCTGAATTCGGGGTAATGGCTTTCATCGCTGGCTCTATTTCAGTGCGCGCAAAATGCTCGAACCTGTCGCGGAAACCCTGTCCGGTCTCCTGCGGAATGGCGCGGATGTCGGTGATGAAGCTGCAGGATTCGGCCACGATGTTGCCCGCCACGCCGCCATTGATCACGCCGCAATGCAAGGTCGTATAGGGCGGCTCGAAAGTGCCGGGCGCGGGGCGGCGGCTGTTGTCGGCCAGCGTGTCGTCCAGCCAGGTCACAAGCCGGGCCGCGATCATGACGGCGCTTACGCCGGTATCGATTCGGCTGGAATGGACCGCGTGCCCGCGCACATGGGTGTTGAAAGCGACGATCCCCTTGTGCCCATTGACCACGCGCATGCGCGTCGGCTCGCCCACGAAGACCGCCCGAGGCACGGCTATTGTCTCGGCCATCTTTTCGACCAACGACGGCGCACCCTTGCACCCGACTTCCTCGTCATAGGAAAGAGCGATGTGGATCGGCGCCTTGAGGTCTGCCACGAGCATATCCGGCACGGCAGCCAAGGCGAGCGCATTGAAGCCCTTCATGTCGCATGAACCCCGGCCGTAGAGCCGGCCGTTGCGTTCGGTCAGCAACCATGGGCTGTTCGTCCAGCCCGCTTCAAGCGCCGGCACGACATCGGTATGGCCAGACAGCACCACTCCGCCGGGCGCCATCGGGCCGATCGTCGCGAAAAGATTGGCCTTCGAGCCATCCTCGTTGAAGATCACCGTCGAGGACACGCCGTGTTCGGCCAGATAAGCTTTGACGAATTCGATCAGTTCAAGGTTGCTGTCCGACGAAACGGTCGGAAAGGCGACGAGGCGCTCCAGCATCTCCTTCGGTGTCATTCGGTTGGGTGAGGACATGCGAATCCTTTCGGTAGGCAGTAGCTCGGCAAGCGATCACCGGATATGGCAGGAACATCGAAGGGAAGGCTTAGCAGTCAATGACAAGATCGCCGCGCGGGATGGCCTGGCAAAGCAGCACCTGCCCTCGCGCCAGAAGTGGCTCTTCGCCCGCCGGATAGTCGGCGCTGCCGCTGACGACGCGCTGGACGCAGGACTGGCATTCCCCGTTGCGGCAGGAATACTGGACGTCAATGTCGTTCATCAAGGCGAGATCCAGCAGCGATCCGCTTTCAGGTTTCCACGTCACGCGCTTGTCGGAGCGCGCGAATTCTACGGTGCAGGGCGCATGGCTCGCCGTCCCGCCCGACAAGGCGCCTGCCAGACCGCCGCTTTTCGGTTCGAATGCTTCGATCCTGATGCTTTCGGGCGCAGCGCCAAGGTCGATCAGCCCTTGCCTGAGCGATGACATGAACGCGTCAGGGCCGCAGATGTAGAAATCGGCATCGGCGATCGGCACATGCGCGGCAATGGTATGCGCATCCAGCCGGCCCTTATGGTGACAGGTGTCGCCGTCTTCCGGCTGAGAATAGGCTGTAAGCAGCCTGATGTTGCTGCTCGCCTGCCCTGCGATCTGCAGCGCCTCCTCGCCGAACAAATGATGCCTAGCACTGCGGGCCGCGTGGACGAACCAGACGTCGCGTCCTGCATCTTCGCGGGCCAGATGCTCGGCCATCGGCAGAAGCGGCGTGATGCCGACGCCCGCGCTGACAAGCACCACCGGACGCAGCGGCGCACTCTCGAGCACGAACTGCCCGCCCGCCGCGCCGAGGAACACCTCATCTCCGACCGCGACCGTATCGTGCAGCAGGTCCGACACACCGCCACCGCCGATGCGGCGCACGGATATGCGCAGCGACTGCGCGTCGGGAGTGCCAGAAACGGAATAGCAACGCCGCCGCTGCGGCTGGTACTCATCCTTGGGCAGGGACACGCTCACATATTGCCCAGGCGCAATCGATCCAATCGGCGCATTGTCGCGAGGCTTCAGCACGAAAGACACCACGTCGGGGCTTTCGCGCTTTCGTGCAACGCAGCTGAAACTGCGCCGACCGCTCCAGGCGACCGGGCGCGAATCCGTCCATATCCGCGATCGCGCAAAGGCCGCCGAACAGTGGAAGTAAATCTCTTCGGGATGCACGCTCAACCGGCGCTGCCCGTCCGGCTGGGTGCTCACCTCGCGATAGGCACCGTTCAGGCGTATGTTGTCGGACCGGCCCGGCTCGGCAGCCAAGAGCGCGAATGTGGCGGAATGCGGTGTGGCGGACGCTACTGAGCCTTCGTGGCTGACATCGAGCAGGAGGGACTGTGTGTTCGTGTCGGGATCGAGCCGAAGCGGCGACCCGCCCACAAGGTCCATCAGGATCTCGCCCATATCGCTTTCATGCGCGAAGACGATGAACCGCGCATCGTCGATAAAACCCATGAAGCCGGGGCCGGCGGTGTTGTAGACCTTGGTCTGCACCAGCGGGCTCGGCGTCCCGTAAAAGTCTCGCAGGCCGGCCTCGGCAAGACGGCTTTCGGCGGCAGCATCATAGAGAACCGGCTTGCGCCCGCCCTCGGCCTGCCATCGGCCATCCCTGGCGTAGATATCGAGCACGTCCAGCGGCGGCTTCCTGTCGGCAGGATCGATCCAGAAGCCGCTCCTGGCGAAAGCCTTGCTTGGCACGAACTCCATCCGGGCCGGCGTCAGCACAATGACGCTCAGCGGGCGGTTCTCGTCGGCGGGAAAGGCGGCGATGTCTTCCTCGCTTCGCGACACGCTCGCGCGTGCGGCAATCCGCAGATAGTCCTCAGAGCGGCGGTTGAGCAGGACCAGCGCGACATCGGGATTGCTCAGCACATTGCCGATCGTGTCCAGCCTGCGGTTGCCGACATAATCCGGGAGCAGCAGGGCGCCATCGTCGCGCAGCCGGACCACCGAGGGCTGACCACCGCGCGGGGAGACATCCATCGCGCCCTCGGCATTGCGTGAAGCAATGAAGAGCAGCGTGGACTTCTCGATGAAGGCGCGCGTGTGGTCATCCATGATCGTCGTCCACATTCATGTTCGCTACGCTACAGGCTTTCCCATGCCCTAGACGGCAGCGCCGGTCATTTCGCGCGATGCAAAGAACTCCCTCCCCGGCACGGCTTGGAGCAGTCGTCTTGTATAGTCGGCACGTGGTGTGTCGAAGAGTTCGGCCGCCGGTGCCTGTTCGACGATGCGGCCGTGTTGCATGACGACGATGCGGTCGGCGATCTCGCGGGCGACGCGCAGGTCGTGGGTGATGAAGAGCATGCTGAGCCCCATCTCGGCCTTGAGCTCCGCCAGAAGCTGCAGCACCTGCGCCTGCACCGAGACATCGAGCGCCGAGACCGCCTCGTCGGCAATCAGGCAGACGGGATCGAGCGCCAGGGCTCGCGCAATACAGATGCGCTGGCGCTGCCCGCCGGAGAATTCGTGCGGGAAACGGTCGAGGGCGTGAGCGCCCAGGCCGACCCGTTCGAGCCAGCGTTTGGCGATGGCTTCGGCCTCGGTGCGAGAGGTGCCGAAGGCCATGGGCCCGCGAACGATGCTCTCGCCGATCTTCAGGCGCGGATCGAGCGAGGCGTAAGGGTCCTGGAACACGATCTGCGTGCGGCGGCGGAACTGCCGCAGCGCCTCGCGGCCCATGGCGTTGACCGGGGCGCCGTCGAACAGGATCTCGCCACCGTCGGGCTCGATCAGGCGCAGCACCATGCGCGCCAGCGTCGACTTGCCCGAACCGCTCTCGCCGACCACCGCCAGCGTGTCGCCCCGGTTCAGGACAAGGTTGATCCCGTCGGCTGCGACGACCCGGCGCGGGGTAGCAAAAAAGCTCTGCCTGGTCGTGAACACCTTGTGCAGGCTTTTGATCTCCAGCAGCGGTGCCTCGCGGCTTTCTGCCTTGCGCACCGCCCCCCTGCCCGGTACGGCATCCAGCAGCTCGCGCGTATAGTCCTCGCGCGGTGCGCTCAGGACCTCGGCTGCCGGACCTTCCTCGACCACCCGGCCATGACGCAGCACGATAACGCGGTCGGCAATGTCGGCGACCACGCCGATGTCATGGGTGATGAACAAAACCCCCATGCCGCGCTTTTCCTGCAGGCTGCGGATCAGGTCGAGTATCTGGCGCTGCGTCGTCACGTCCAGTGCGGTCGTCGGCTCGTCAGCAATCAGCAGGCGCGGATTGTTGGCGAGCGCCATGGCGATCATCACGCGCTGGCGCTGGCCACCCGAAAGCTGGAACGGATAGGCAGCCGAAAGCGTCGCGGGATCGGGCAGGCCGACCTGGCCGAACAGCTCCTGTACCCGGGCATCGACGGTAGCCGTACTGGCTGCCGGATCGTGGGTGCGGATCGCCTCGGCCACCTGCGCGCCCGCGCGCGCCAGCGGGTTCAGCGCAGTCAGCGGCTCCTGGAAGATCATCGCGATCTCGCCACCGCGGAGCGCACGCATCTCGCGGGGTGCAAGTTGCAGCAGGTCACGCCCACTGAGCTGGATCGCCCCATTGAGCGCCTTCACCTTGTTCGGCAGCAGCCCGAGGATCGCATGCGCGGTCATCGACTTGCCCGAGCCGCTTTCGCCGACAAGGCAGACGATCTCATTGGGATTGACGGTCAGGCTGATCCCGTCCACGGCGCGGGCGCGGTCGGCGCCGTCCGGCAGGCCGACGACGAGGTTTTCGATGGCAAGCAAGGCTTCGGTCATGCCCGCGATATCCTCGGGTTGAGTGCATCGTTCAGCGCTTCGCCGACCAGGTTGATGGCGACAACCGTCAGCAGGATGGCAATGCCGGGAAAGACGCTCATCCACCAGGCCTGGCGGATGACGGTGCGCCCGGACCCGATCATGTAACCCCAGCTCATGTAGTTGGGATCGCCAAGTCCCATGAACGACAGCCCGGCCTCGATCAGGATTGCCGCCGCCACGGTGAGCGAGCCGGCGACGATGATCGGCGAGATGGCGTTCGGCAGCACATGGCGCACGACGACCGACAAGGTGGACTGGCCCTGGCAGCGCGCCGCCTGGACGAATTCGCGCTGCGCCACGGTGCGCACCTGCGCCCGCGTCAGCCGCGACAGCGGCGGCCAGCTCACCAGCCCGATCGCCAGGATGATGGTGCCGATCGACGGCGTCAGGATCGCCACCAGAAGGATCGCAAGCACGAAGCTCGGGATGGTCTGGAAGATCTCGGTGAAGCGCACGATGACGGCATCGACCGCACCGCCGGCATAGCCCGAGATGCAGCCGAGAAGCACGCCGATGCACAGTGCCGTCAGCGTCGAGGCCAGCCCGATCAGGATCGAGACCCGCGCGCCATGGACGATCCCGGACGCGATATCGCGGCCGAGCGTATCAGCGCCCAGAAGCATGCCGTTCTCGCCCGGACGGCTGAAGGGTATGCCGGTCATCTCCCACGGCGAAGCGGGATAGACCAGGGGTGCGACCACCGCCATCAGGCAGACGAGGCCCAGAAGCACCAGCCCGACGATGCCGGCGGGGCGCCGCAGAAAGGTGCGGATGATATCCTTCATGTCGACACTCCCTAATGCGCGCCGACGCGCGGGTCGATCAGCCGGTGCAGGAGATCGGTCAGCAGATTGACCGCGATCACCATGACCGACATCACCAGGAACAGGCCGAGCAGCACCGGATAATCCCGCGCCGTGACCGCGTCGAAGGTCAGGCGGCCAAGCCCCGGCCATGAGAACACCGTCTCCACCACCACCGCGCCGCCGATCAGTGCGCCTGCCTGAAGTCCGGCAAAGGTCACCACCGGCACGGCTGCGTTGCGCAGCATGTGGCCGCGCAGGATGCGGCCTTCGGTCAGCCCTTTGGCGCGTGCGGTGCGGACATGATCCTCATGCGATATCTCGATCAGCGAGGACCGCATGAGCCGCGTGTAGACGGCCATATAGATCGCCGAGAGCGTCACCGCCGGCAGGATCAGATGCCGCGCCACATCCATCGCATAGCCGAAGCTGCTGTAGCTCGCCGCCCTGATGTTCGCATAGCCAAACGCCGGCAGCCACTCGAGCTGGACCGAGAAGATCAGAACCAGCATCAGCCCGAGCCAGAACACCGGCGTGGCGTAGAGCAGCAGCGACACCAGCGAAATCGCCAGATCCGACCATTTGCCGTGCCTGAGCCCGGCAAATGCGCCGAAGAACACGCCGCCGATCAGCGACAGGAAGAACGCCGTCAGCGTCAAAAGCAGCGTCGGCCCGAGCCGGTCGAGGATCAGGTCGCTCACCGCCCGGCGTTGCCGGTAGGAGTAACCCAGGTCGAACCGCACAACCTTACCCAGATAGGTGCCGAGTTGCACCAGATAGGGCTGGTCGAGCCCATACTCGGTACGAACCTGCTCGATGAACTTCACATCCGTATCGCCCGACTGACCCGCAATCACCAACGCAGGATCGCCAGGCGCCGAATGGACGAGCACGAAGTTGATCGTCGCGATGACGAGGATCGTCAATATGATCCCGGTAAGCTTGGCTAAAAGACTGGAAATGATCGGCATCAGACGTATTGCGACCTTTGAATTTGCTGTTCGCCCTGCTGCGCGAACCCCAGCAACTGGTCGAGGACGCCAAGAAACAGCCCGGCCCCGACCGGGATCAGTTCGTCGGGAAAATCATAATCGGGATTGTGAACCATCGGCCGGTCCGTGCCGGAGCCGATGAACAGGAGCGCCGACTTCGAGCAGGATCCGAAAAGCCCAAAATCCTCCGCGCCCCTGATCGGCACATAGTCCGTCACGCGTGAGAGGTTCATGCGCGTTGCAGCGTTATCGAAGACTGCCGCAGCCTCGGGGTCATTCACGCAGGCCCGGAAGAAGTTATGCGTCGAGTGCGTGAGCGTAAGACGCTCTTCGGCGGCGACCGCGCGCACCATCTCCAGCACGTCCTCAACCAGAGCCGGCATCCCGTCGCTCTCGGGCCTGCGGAGGGTCATGCAGATTTCGGCCGAACCCGGGGTGATGCCGAAAACAGGCTTTCCCATCTGGACGCTCGTCAGTGTCACCCGGCGGAAGCCCTGCGCGACGACATCGCCCGCCTCGAAAGTCTTCAAGGCCGTGATGATGCGGGCGACCGCTGCCGCCGGCGAAATGCCGGTTTCAGGCATCGAGGCGTGGGCGGTCTTGCCGACGAGTTCGATGCGCAGGCCCATCGAAGCGCAGGTGATCTGGCCCGCGGCGACAGCAACATGGGCGAGCGGCAGGCCGGGCATGTTGTGGATCGCGAAGGCGTGGTCCGGGGTGATCCCGGCGAATTTCGGATCGGCGAGGACTGCCTCGGCGCCATGGGCCGTCTCTTCGGCGGGCTGGAAGAGCAGCACGGCCCTGCCCCGCGCGGGCCTGTGCCGGGCAAGGTGGCGGGCAACGCCAGCCATCATCGTCATGTGACCGTCATGGCCGCACATATGCGCCTTGCTGTCGTTGCGCGAGCGGTAGGGAAGGTCCGAAATCTCTTGGATCTGAAGCGCGTCCAGCTCGCAGCGCAGCAGGACTGTCGGTCCCGCCTCGGCACCCTCGTAGACCAGCGCAACGCCGTGACCGCCGAGCTCCGTGACGACCTCGTCGGGTTTGGTGTCGGCCAGGAAGGAGACCACCTCGCGGGCGGTCTCTACCTCTTCGCCGGAAATTTCCGGAAACTGATGCAATTTGTGTCGCCACGTCTGCAGAACGGCAATTTCCGCGTCGTCAAAATATGGGGTCATGTCGGCCAACGGCCTCCTTTATCGCGGCAGCCAGCCGCATCGGACGAATGAGCGCGGGACCGACCGGACCCGCTGCACGGCCATGCGCCGGCACCCTTCCGGGCGCCGGCGCATCGCCAGAATGATCAAGCTGCGAAGTGGGTCGTGCCGAAGTTGGCGTTGACCCCCGTCGACGAGGTTACGACCTCCTTTAACCGGTTGTCGTAGATCGTCGGATACTTCTGCTCGCACAGCCAGAGGACCGGCATCTCCTCGACGAGCAGCTGCTGGACTTCCGTGTAGTAGGCCTGACGCTTTTTCTCATCGAGCTCCACGGCCGCCGCTTCGAATAGCTCGTCCACCTTCGGATTTGAATAGCCGGCGGTGTTGGAGAACATGACGCCCTTGCGGATATTGGAAGAGATGTAGGTGCGTGCCACGCCAAGTGCGGGATCGCCGTTCTGGTAGAGCTGGTTGCCGCTGATGTCGAAATCGCCGTTGCTCACGCTGGCGACCCAGCCGGCGAGGTCGTTGCTCTGCAGCTCGATATTGACCCCCGCCGCGCCGCAGGCCTGGCGAACATATTCCGCGATCCGCGTCCAGACCTCGCCCGCTGGCACCATCGTGAACTTCAGGGTGACGCGCACGCCGCCAGCGCCGGGCTTCAAACCCATTTCATCAAGCAGCGCGACCGCCTTCTCGACGGAGTGCTCATAGGTCTTCACGTCCGAATCGTAGAAGCGCATCGAAGATGCAATCGGCCCGGTGGCCGCATTGGCAAGACCGAACAGGATGCGGTCGCGCACGAATTCACGGTCGATCAGATGCGTCAGCGCCTGGCGGAAGCGCTTGTCGTCCATCGGCGGACGGCGGCAGTTCAACTCGATCCACACCATGGGCGAGAAGTACTCGTAACCGTCGGTCGTCATCTCGAGATGCGGCAGCGCAGACAGGCGCGCGGCGTCGAAGGGCTCGATGTCCTGCCACTGTGCAAGCTGCGTCTCGCCCTGCTCGAGCGAGACAGCGCGCGAGGCCGCGTCTGGAATGACGCGATAGTAGATCTCCTTCAGCTTCGGCTGGTCCGGCCGGTAGTAGTCATCGACCGCCGTGAGGTGGATGTGCGAACCCTTGACCCATTCATTGAGCCGGAACGGCCCGGTGCCGATCGGCGGCTGTTCGGCGCCATCCTTGCGATAATCCTTCCCTTCCAGAAGATGGCGCGGCACCATCGGCGCGGAAGCCGTCTCGAAGGCCATGATGAAAGCCGGGAAAGGCTGCTTCAGCTTGAAGACGACCGTGAAGTCGTCAGGCGCCTCGATGCTTTCGCAACGGTCGAAAACGGCCTTTGCGCGGGGATGCGTTTCAGGCAGAAGCGACTTGCAGGAGAAGATGACGTCCGCTGACGTGAAGGGCTGGCCGTCATGCCATTTCGCGTTCTGAACCAGCTTGAACGTATAGGTCAGGCCGTCCTCGGAAATGTCCCAGGTATCGGCGAGCAATGGCTGCGGCGTGAGATCCTTGGCATAGGAAAGCAAACCCTCATAGAGCTTGCCGCCCACGACGCCGGTCGGCGTCTGCTGGTTGATCCCCAGGTTCAGGATCGGTGGCTCGGGCTGGATGATCGCCGTCAGCGTCTCACCCACCTCCTGACCGAAAGCCTGCCCCACGAAAGCGGTCGAGCCAAGGGTGGCCGCCAGCATCATGTTGAATTCCCGCCGATTCATTTCATCTCTCTCCTTTTTCAATCAAAACGCTGCCGGTGTACGGTGCGCTGCGGTTCCCCGACCGCTTATTTCTTCGTGACGGTCTTGTTCTGGTGGTCTGCAAACAGCACCTCGACGGACTTGCCGAGGACTTTGCCGCCAAACTCTTCGACGGCCATCTGAGCCGCGGTCACCGCAACTCTTCCGGGATTATTCATTCACGTTCCTCCCTCATCCGTTCTGGACGACCAGCATGAATGCGTGTCGCCGAAACGGTATGTTCAAGACCTTAGGTAACGCATGCTCTGGTGTTCAATGTCTCGGACACACACCCGCCGAGACCAGCAGTGTCGGTCATCGACAAATCGGCTCGCACCACGGTGTGGGATCATCTCTGTCTCCCGCCCGTGTTTGCCGAGCGTTCGGCGAAAGCCTGCAGCCCGCGCTTGGCGTCATCGCTGGTGAAGGTGCGGTGCCCGAGCCTGGCCTCCTCGGCAAAGGCCTCGTCCAGAGGCAGATCCTGGAGTGTCAGCACGGCTTCCTTGATGGTCTGGATCGCGGTCGGGCTGAAGGCGGCGATCTGCGCGGCGATCTCCTGGGCGAGCGGCTCGACCTGATCTGGCGCGACGACCTGGTTGACGACGCCCTTCGCTGCCATTTCGTCGGCGCGAAACCGCCGCCCCGAGAGCAGTATCTCCATGGCATGGGCGTAGCCGATCTGGCGAACCAGTCTCACCAGCGTACCGCCGGCGGGCACAAAGCCGTGGGTCGGTTCTGGAAGCTGGAACATGGCATCGGTGGAGGCGATGCGGATGTCCGTCGCAAGCATGATCTCGAAGCCGCCGCCGATGCACAGACCGCGCACCGCGCAGACGATGGGTTTGTAGAATTTCAGCCCCTTGAGATGAGCCGGATCCCAGGCGCTGATGTCGAAACGGTCGCTGGCCAGCGCCGGGATGGACTCCGTCAGGTCCGCGCCGACACAGAATGCGCGCTCGCCTGCACCCGCCAGGACGACCGCCCGAACATCGTCGTCGTCGCGAACGGCCATGAAGGCCTTGCCCAGATCCTCGTACATGGCAAGCGAAAGGGCATTGAGTTTTTCAGGACGCGAGAGGCGGATCGTCGCGACGTGACCGGAGCACTGCAGTTCGATCGCCATCTCAGATCGCTCCATCCTCGGCGAGCTTGCTCAGCTCTTCGGGCGTAAGACCCACCAGCCGCGAATAGACGAAGGTGTTGTGTTCGCCGGGGTTGGGCGCTTTGGCGCAAGCATTGCCGGGCGTCCCGGAAAGCTTGATCGGCAGCCCGAACATGCGCACGAGCTTGCCGCCGACCGGTACCTTGACGATCATGTCGCGCGCCGCGATGTGCGGGTCCTCCACCACCTCCGCGATGGTCTTGATCGCGCTGAGCGGGATGCGGTCGCCAGCCAGTTCTTCAAGCTCGGCCTTGGTGTAGGCGCTGAACCAGCGTTCCAGGAGGGGTTTGACGCGCCGCTCGGCGACACTCTGGTCGAAACGCTTTTCCATCGTGTCGATCTCGGGATCGTTGGCGACTTCCGGCTCGCCGAAAAGCTCGCAGGTGATCCTCCAGAACTTGTCCGTGTAGCCGCCGAAGAAGACGTAGCCGTCCTTGCAGGGAAACTGGCCGTAGGGTCGGACGAAAGGATGCTCATTGCCGAGCGGCGAGGCAACGTCTCCTTCCATGGTGTAGCGGACCACCGCGTTCTCGGTCAGGGTGAGCACGGAATCCTGCTGCGAGATATCGACCACCTGCCCCTCGCCGCCGCGCTCGGCTTCGCGCAGCGCCGCAAGCGTCCCGATCGCAGCGTAAAGCGAAGCCGCCAGATCGCCGATGATCGTGCCGACCCGCACTGGCGGCCGGTCGGCATAGCCGTTCATCGACCAAAGGCCGCCGGCAGCCTGGCCGGTGTTGTCGTAAGCGGGACGCGAGGCGTTCGGGCCGGTGCGGCCGAACCCGCTGATCGCCGTGTAGATCAGGCGTGGATTCTCCTTCTTCAGCACCTCATAACCGAGCCCGAGGCGCTCCATGGTCCCAGGCCGGAAATTCTCCACCAGCACGTCCGCCCGACGCACCAGCTTGCGAAGCAGCGTCTTGCCCTCGGCAGACTTCATGTTCAGCGTGATGCCGAGCTTGTTGCGGTTGAATTGCGTGAAGAAGGCGCTGAATTCCTCGTCATCGCCAGACACGAAGGGCGGGAACGTCCGCGCATAGTCGGGATCGTCGGGATGCTCGACCTTGATCACCGTCGCGCCAAGATCGGCCAGCAGCATGGAGCAGAACGGGCCAGCCACCACCCGCGTTATGTCGAGTACGGTGACGCCCTTCAGGGGACCGGATCCGGTGACCCCGGCTCCGGTGGCTGCAAATTCTTCCGACATTTATTTCTCCCTAAGGGGCAATTCTTCGAGATGATCCCGGCGCTAACAATATCTCGCCGCTACATCAACCAATGTCATAAGCGTGCGTTTCTCACATAGTCGGCTCGGAACCGCTGCCCGCGATCATCGCCTGCGCCACTTTCGAGCCTGTGGGCCGCCCGAGTTCGGCCGAGATGAAGAGGCCCGCATCAATGACGGAGCCAAGATCGACGCCGGTCTCCACTCCCATTCCGTGAAGCATGAACAGCAGATCTTCGGTCGAAACGTTTCCAGTCGCGCCGCGTGCATAGGGACAACCGCCCAGCCCGGCGACCGAGCTGTCCACGACAGCTACGCCTTCTTCGAGGCATGCGAGAATATTGGCCAGTGCTTGACCGCGCGTATCGTGGAAGTGGACCGCCAACGCGTCGATCCCGATATCCTGAGCGACGGCACGGACGACCGCGCGGGCTTGCCGCGGCGTGCCAATGCCGATGGTATCGCCGAGCGAAATCTCGTAACAGCCAAGCTGTGCGAGCCTCTGCGATACGGAAACCACCGCATCGATCGCCACCGGCCCCTCATACGGGCACCCGAGTACGCATGATACGTAGCCGCGAACTGCCACACGGTTCGCATTTGCCATCTCGATGACGGGGCGGAACCGCTCGATGCTCTCAGCGATCGAGCAGTTTATGTTCCTCGCGGAAAACGTCTCCGATGCCGATGCGAAGATGGCTACCTCTCTTACGCCGGCCTCGATCGCAGCGGCCATGCCTTGCTGATTGGGAACCAGCACCGGATAGCGGACTTCATCGGCCATCGGCAGTTGCCTGACGACCTGATCGGTATCGGCCATCTGAGGGATACGCTTTGGGGAAACAAAGCTGCCCACCTCGATTGAGCGAAGCCCCGCCGCAGCGAGGCGCTTAATGAGTTCGAGCCTTGTCGTGACGGGAATGGCGACTTTTTCGTTCTGAAGACCGTCTCGTGGTCCCACCTCCACGATCCGTACACTCTCCGGCATGTCTCTTCTCCGATAATTTCGGAGCGACACTAGGCCGAACATGCACGACGACAGAATGTCATTATTCACATAATTTGCCGCTAGTTATGTGAATAAAGTACATTCTCGGCAGTACGTAAGTATGTCAGTGCAGTGCGAGGCCCACATGAGCAGAAGAAGAGCCGCCAGAATGGAGGAGCAAATGTCCAGTCGTGCCGGCACTATCTCGGCCAGCGCCCGGACGAGTGAAAGTGCCGAGGCTGCCCTTTATTATCGACGCCTCCTGGAGCTTCTCGACAGCAACGCACTGCTTTCAAGCTTCGAGCAACTGGCTATCGAGGCCAGGAATGTAGCCTGGGGTGGGGAGTTGGCCGACTCGATCGGCGATGCCGTCGCCACGGCCGTGCGGTTGCGCGAGAACTTCGAACTCAAGCGCAAGCGGGAGATCGAGCTCTCGGCCCTCTATGAGACCGCGCGCGATCTGTCCGCGCTTCGTGACACGGACCAGATTCTGCAGGCGATCGTCCAGCGCGCCAGGCAGCTGGTTGGCAGCGACATAGCCTATCTATCAGCTGCCGACGAAGAGCACGGCGATTTCTACGTACGAACGACAGAGGGCGTTATCTCCCAGGATTTCGCGAGAATCCGGGTGCCCCGCAACATCGGCGTGTGTGGAAGCGTTGCCCGGACGAGGAGACCGTTTTATTCGAGCAACTATTCGGCCGATCGCAATTTCGACCACGACGCGAGCATCGATCGGGCCACTAGCGGTGAAGGTATCGTCTCCATCCTGGGCATTCCCCTCGAACTCGAGGCCTACGTCATGGGCGTGCTCTTCGTCGGAGATCGCTACGTCCGCTCCTATACGCCACAGGAGATGGCAGTCCTTTCGTCTCTCAGCACATTCGCAGCCCTTGCGATCGAGAACGCAAGACTGCTCGAAGAAGCGCAACGCGCGCTTCTCTTGGCAAGGGAAGCCAATGCAGCACTCAGAACCAAGGCGGATGACATCGAGCAAGCCGCGGTCGCGCATGAGCAACTCACTGAGTTGATCGCGCGGGGCGGCTCACTGGATGATCTGGTAAATCGGGTTTCAAATTTGTTGAAGGGCCAAGCCGGCGTTGTCGACGAGAGCAGGAACCTTATTTCGGGAGCCTTTGCCGACCATCTCACAGATGAGGCCCTCGCCAAAGCCGTACGCGAAAGCGACCGCATAGGCCGATCGGTGTCGCTTCCGGCGACGGACGGGAGCGTCACGGTGGTTACGGCAGTGATGGGAGGCTCGGCTCGCCTGGGTGCACTCGTCTTTATCCGCAGCAGACCCCTTTCAGCGCCTGAGACGCGCACGCTCGAGCGCAGTGCGATCGTCACGGGCATCGTGCTCCTTTCCCTCGACCGGATCGCGCAGATCGCGCATCGCAACGTTGCCGATACTGTTTCAGCGCTTCTGCGGGGAACCACCGATCCGTTCTCGCCTGAAGGGGCGCGGCGGCTGCCACCGGGGATTTCCCTTTCATGGCCGGTGACGGTGATGCTTGTGGAACTGGTCACGGTTACATCAGCCCAGGCGGCGTCGGCGCTGCGCTCGATTCTGGCCGGTCGCGATACAATTTTCGCAGAGTTCAATGGGGATCTGGCGATCGTCACGAATGCTCCAGATCCAGGCAGTCTCGCCAACCGAATATCGGAAAAGCTAGAGGAAGCATTCGGCCACAGGTCCAGTATCGTGATCTCCGATCCGATTGCCACCTTAGACAAGGTGCCGGTCGAATATGAAGGATTGCGTCGATGCTTTGGCCTGATGCGCGGTCTCAAGCAACAGGGTCGGGTCGTGTTCGAGAAGACACTGTCGGTTTATGCGCTGCTGTTTCACAACAAGGGAGAGAACGCGGTCGACTTGTTTCTGCGCTCCTCGATCGGCTCACTCGTTGAACATGACGAAAGACGCAAGAGCCAGCTCGCGTCCACGCTGCTTGCTTATCTCGATACGGGGCGCAGCGCACAGAAGGCCGCTGAGATGTTGGGCATTCACGTCAACACGATGCGCCAGCGGCTCGATGCGATCTCGCTGATCAACCCTGATTGGGCCGATCCTTCGAGAACGTTGGAAGTCCATATTGCGCTACGCCTTCATATCCTCGGACAGGCCACCTGATCTGCGCATTATCCCTGTGATGAAGCCACAAGGAAGCGCGGCCTAAGTGTAAGCCCTGCACATTGTTCCCGGGGTAGAGACCCACTTAGGTTCTGAGAAAATACTCAGTGGGAGACTCGTTTTCATGTCCGTCAACAGCCGCATTCCGGGGTTCTACAAGCTCACACCGCCGGAGCGCTTCAAGACCATAGTCGAACGCAGCGGCTTGTCCGAAGGCGATCTCGCAAGCTTGGCCGCAACGGACGGGAAAATGCTGGCGATCGCCGACCGCATGGTCGAGAACGTCGTTGGAACCTTGCCGATACCGCTCGGCGTAGCGGCCAACTTCACCATCAACGGCCGCGACTACCTGATCCCGATGGCAACGGAAGAACCTTCCGTTGTTGCGGCGGCAAGCAACATGGCCTCCGTTGCGCGTATCCACGGAGGATTCCGCACGTCGAGCGATCAGCCCATCATGATCTCGCAGATTCAGGTGGTCGGCGCAAAAGATCCCCAGGCCGCCCGTCTCCGGCTCTATGAGAGGCGGCAGGATCTGCTCGATCTCGCCAACGAGCAGGATCCGTTGTTGGTCAAGCTCGGAGGCGGCGCGAAGGACATTGAAGTGCGTATCGTCGAAGCCTCTGGCAAGACCTATGTCGTTTTGCACCTTATCGTCGATGTTCGCGACGCCATGGGAGCAAATGCGGTGAACACCATGGCGGAGGCGCTGGCGCCGCTTGTCGAACAGATAACCGGCGCGCGCGTTCGCCTGCGTATTCTGTCCAACAAGGCAGACCGGCGGCTTGCACGGGTCCGTGCCACTTACGACTGCCAGGCTCTTGGCGGGCCGGATGTCGTGGACGGTATCATCGATGCCTATGCTTTTGCAGCGGCGGACCCCTATCGCGCGGCAACGCACAACAAGGGGATCATGAACGGGATCACCGCCGTCGTGCTTGCGACCGGTAACGACACGCGCGCCGTGGAAGCCGGCGCACATTGCCATGCGGCGGCGCAGGGTCGCTACACGTCCCTATCGCATTACGAGAAGGATGACGCCGGCAACCTCGTCGGCACACTGGAAGTACCCATGGCCGTAGGATTGGTCGGGGGCGCCACCAAGACCCATCCGGTTGCGCAAGCCGCAGTAAAGCTGCTGGCCGTCAAAGGCGCTCAGGAGCTTGCCGAGGTCATTGTTGCTGTCGGGCTTGCCCAGAACACCGGAGCCCTTCGCGCCTTGTCCGCCGAGGGGATACAGAAGGGTCACATGTCGCTTCATGCCCGTAACATCGCCGTTGCAGCCGGGGCTGACGGCGATGAAATCGAGAAAGTGGTGTCCCGCCTGAAGGATGGGGGGCACGTCCGGCTCGACAAGGCACAGGCTGTTCTTGCCGAGCTTAGGCAATCCGGCGGCTAACCCCGGAGCCGCAGACGGGCTCTATCATCCCGTGCACCAATAGAGTGGCCGGTACACGATATCATTATTTTACCACCCGTTTTGGCCGGTCCAGACCGTGCTGCGAAGGGTGGAGTTGGCCGGAAGGCGCGTCGGTTCTGGTGCGATGCTGTTCTGTGCGGGCGGCGCATCAAGCTTCATCGTCGCATCAGTGATCGCCGATGACGGAGGCGCAATGGCCCGCTGGCGCCAGATCGTCCCGGAGCAGATTTTCCGTTGTTCCGCTTCAGCTCCAGGACCGTATTTGCTTCAGGCGTGCTGGCCTTCATCGGTCGTCGCACATACAATGCGCGAAGCGAAGCAATGGACCTGCGATGGCGAAGTCACGAGAAGCGGCTGAACAACTGGCGCAGCTTACAATCACTATCCGCAGGGACATCATCTTTGGCGCCTATGCACCGGGCACATGGCTGAAGCTGAGTGATCTGCAGCAGCGATATGACGCGAGCGCGTTCCACATCCGCCGTGCACTGGATCAGTTAAAGAACGACAAATTGGTCGACCATGTTGCCAATGCCGGATTTCGCGTCGCTACGCTCGACGTGACCGCCCGCACCGAAACGCTGTTCGTGCGCACGGTGCTCGAACGCAGCGCGGCCCATCTGATCACCGCAAGGGCCAACGCGGACGACATCGTGGAACTGCGACGGCTCGCCCAACTGTTCGACGCCAGCATCACCGAAGAAGGGCGCCAAGCACAGGCGAGCGCCAACCACAATTTTCACGCCTATCTATATTCGATCGCGCGCAATGTCGTGTTGAGCGAAACCATCAACGAAATGCGCAATCGCAGCGGGCAGTTCACCGCCGGCCGCTGGCGTTCGGTGGAAGGGCTGCAGGCGAGCAGCCGTGACCATTTCGCAATCATCACGGCCATTGAGGAGCGCGACCCCTATGAGGTCGAGCAGGCCATCGTCAGCCACATCAAGGCATTCTGACGGCGCGCCAGCGGGAACTCAGCCCAGCGCGTCCCAGCAGGCGCGCGACAGTTCCGCGATCGCGACGGTCGAGGCGACACGGCCCGGCAGGCCATTAGGCATGACCTTAGGCACCTGGTCGGTGGTCACGCTCATGATGTAAAGCGGCGCGTCGTCCTTGAAGACGATCGCCGCGTCCATCCAGCCACGCTCCCCCCAGCCCGTCTTGTTGGCCACAATCGTCATCGTCGGCAAATGGCCAGGAATCATGCTGCGAAAGCGCTGCCAGGTGAGGAAGCGCAGCGCCATCGCGCAGTTGGCGGCGTCGACGCCGAGACGCTCGGTTGCCGCCGCATCGCCATTGGCACCGGCGAGGATCAGTTGCAAGAGCAACACCTGATCACAGGCCGTTGTCGTCGTCACATGCTCGAGCGCGTGGGCGGGCGACAATCCGACCGGCGGCAGGCGGGTGCGGTGGGTGGTGTTTTCCATGCCGATGCGGTGGCAATAGGCGGTAAACTCGGGAATCTCCAGATCCTTCATCACCTCGTAGGTACAGATATTGTCGCTGGTGATGATCATCTGCAGGATCGCGTCGCGCATCGGGAATGTCAGGCCGGGCGTCATGTACTGACACACGCCCGACAGGATTCCTGGCTGCTGCTCCTTCCTGATGACGACGGTCTGCTCGAGGTCGAGGCGCCCTTCGGCGGCGGCGTTCAGGGCCGCCATCATGACCGATATCTTGCGGACGCTGGCCGATGGCAGGACGACATCGCCGCCGCGCGTCAGCTCTTCCCCGCTGGCCGCCAGCCGGACATGCCAATAGATATCGAAGCCGCGATTTTCGGACAGCGCCTGAAGCCGGGCATTCAGTTGCGATGCATTCATTTCATCATTCCTCAAAACCGGTCCTGGACCTACCCACGTCGATGGCGTGTTGGAAGGGCGTGCGCTCGACAGGTAAGCGCACGCACGCATGTCACTTGATGGAGACATTCCACAGCGTCGGGGCATCGAAAGGCGATGCTTCGATGCCTTGCAGACGCTTGTTGAAGCCGTTTGCCTGCGTCATGTGAAAGAGACTGACGGCGGGAACTTCCTCGATGAACAGGGCGTAAATTTCATCGGAGATCGCACGAACCTGATCCGGATCGGTCGCTGCAAGACCCTTGTTGAGAAGGGCAATGGCGCGCTCATCCTTCCAGACCTTGCGCGATTCCGGTCCGATGATGCGTTCCCAGGCACCCATCGGGTCAAAGCGGCCCGAATAGCTGAACGACTGCGCCTGATAGTTGCCCTTGGTATAGCGTTCGAGCTGCAGACCCCATTCCAACGTCTCGATCGTCACATTGATGCCGGCCGCCTGCAACTGGCTCTGGATGATAATCGCCTGGTCGAACATCGACTGGAAGCTCTTGTTGGCGATGATGGTGATGGGCTCGCCCTTGTAGCCCGCTTCCGCCAGCAGCTCGCGGGTCCGGTCGGGATTGGCCGCTATCGGCTCGTCCTTGATCGGCGAATAATACCGGCTGACGCGCGGCATCGGCGTGGTCGTACCCTTGGACAGGCCGTAGGTGACGCCCTGCGCGACAGCCTCGCGGTCGATGGCCGATGCAATCGCCTGACGTAGCGCCTTGTTCTGGAGCAGCGGATCCGTCTGGCTGAGCAGCAGCGCATACCAGACGGTGGTCTCGGACAGCACCACGTCCAGCGACGGCTCTGCCTGAATCTGCTTCACCGACTGACTTGAGACCGAGGAGAGATCGAGCTCGCCCGAACGCAGGCCGACAATTCGCGCCGCCGGATCGGTGACGACGGAAAAGCGAATCTTGTCGACCAGGGCTTCCTTGCGGCCGGCACGGCCGCTGGGATCGCCGGGCGGCGAGGTATAGTTGGCAAAGCGGTTGACCTCGGCATATTCGCCGATGCGCCGTTCTCCGGCCGTAAAAGGACCGGTGCCAATGACCGATCCCCAACTGCCGTCGGCTTTAAGTGAGTCCCGGTGGAATACCGGCGTGCCGGCGCAGTCGGTGCGTGCCAGGGAATAGATGAACGAGCCTTTCGCCGCTTCGAGCCGATAGACCACCGTCAGCGGATCCGGCGTTTCGACAGACGCGACCTTGACGTTGCCTTCGAACACCGCCTTGCAGCGCCAAACCGAACCCTCCGCCATCAGATAGTCCCACGACCATTTGACGTCCGCGGAGGTAAGCACCTTGCCGTTATGGAATTTCACGCCGTCCCGCAGCTTGAAGACATAGGTCTTGCCTTCGTCCTCCACCGAATACGACTCCGCCAGAACGGGGGCGATCTCGAGAGTGTTGCTGTAGGCGACGAGACCCTCGACGATGTGCATGTGGACCGGATCGGACATGCCGTCGGTTTGGCGCGCCGGATCGACACCGCGGATGTCTTCGTTGAGCGCAACGCGGATGGTGCCGCGGTCCTGTGCAAGCGCTGGATCGGCATTCGCCATACCAGCCGAAATTATTGCAGCGACGGCGAACAGAGCCTTTGTTCGACTTGTCGAGTTTTGGAAATTCCGAAGCATATCAATGTCTCCCATTGTGTCTTCATTATTATGGCGATCGCGATGAACGCCTGTAATTTCACCCGATAGATTGCTGGTTCTCAGGCCAACTGCCCGTCCACCTCCAGTGCTTTGATTGAAACCGAAGCGGGGTTGATGACCGGCGCAGCTTCGACAAGCCGGCGGGTATAGGGATGGCTTGGGCGGTCGAGGACCGCGGCTGTCAGGCCCTCCTCGACGACGCTGCCATTTTCCATCACCACGACGCGCTGGGCGATGCGGCGCACCGCGGAGAGGTCGTGACTGATGAACAGGCACGCAAAGCCGTAGCGAGCCTGGAGCGACAACAGCAGCGCCAGCACCTGCGCTTGAATCGTCATGTCGAGCGCCGAGACCGGCTCGTCCGCGACCACGAAGGCCGGGCGCCGCACGATCGCCCTGGCGATGGCGATGCGCTGGCGCTGGCCGCCCGACAGTTCGTGCGGGAAGCGGCGTTCCATACCGGAGAGTCCGACATCGGCCATGGTTTCGGCCACCCGCGCATCTTTCTCCGCGCTGGTCATATCGCCGACATGGCGCAACGGCTCGCGCACGATCGCGCCGATGCGCTGGCGCGGGTCGAGCGACGAATAGGGATCCTGGAACACCATCTGGCAGGCTAGGCGGGCGTCTCGGTCGGCCGCACCGCTTAACGTGATCGCACGACCGCGAAAGGTCACCTTCCCCGATGCCAGCGGTAGAAGACCGAGGATGGCCCGGCCCATCGTCGTCTTGCCCGAGCCACTGCCGCCGACCAGCGCCACTGTCTCACCTTCGCCGATCGACAGATCGACGCCGTTGACGGCGTGGGTGCTGCGTCCGGGAAATGTCACCGCGACAGCCTCGGCCCGCACCAGCTCGCGCGGCGATTTCCCCGCAGGAGCCGAAGGGGCACCGTCGCTGCGGCGGGCGGCAGCCACCAGTTCCTGCGTATAGGGATGCCCGGCCTTCTCGATGATGCGTGCGGTCGAACCGCGCTCGACCACATCGCCGGCCTTGAGCACCGTCATCTCCTGCGTGTAGCGGGAGACAAGGCCAAGATTGTGCGTGATGAGCAGCACCGCCGTGCCATTCTCCCGCGCCAGTTCCACCATCAGGTCCAGCACTTCGCGCTGGGCCAGCGTATCGAGCGCCGTCGTCGGTTCGTCGGCGACCAGCAGGCGCGGCTTCAGCAGCATGACCGAGGCCAGCAGGATGCGCTGGCGCATGCCGCCGGAGAACTGATGCGGAAAGGCGCGCAGGCAGGCTTCGGGATCGGCGATGTGGACCCGTTCCAGCATGGCAAGGGAGAGCGCCTTGATCTCCGCCCGCGACAGGCGCCTGTGCTGCGCCAGACCTTCGGCCATCTGGGATCCGATGGTGATCGCCGGATTGAGCGAGACCATCGGTTCCTGGAACACCATGCCCGCGCCCGGGCCGCGCAAGGCGCGCATGCGGCGCTCACTGGCGAGGGTGATGTCTTCACCGTTCAGGCGGATCGAGCCGCCGGTGATCCGCAGTCCACCTGGCAGCAGGCGCATAACGGCGCGCGCCGCCATGGTCTTGCCGCTGCCCGATTCGCCGACAAGGGCGGAGAGCTGGCCCGCAGCGACGGAGAGGTCGATGCCATGCAGCACTTCGGCGTGGCTGGTGGCGACGCGCAGGCCGCTGATTTCAAGAACCGGCGCGCTCATATTGCCGCCATCCGCGGGTCGAGGCGGTCACGCAGCGCATCGCCGAGCAGGTTGGTGCCGAGCAGCGCAATCGAGATGCAGATGCCGGGCGCGAGGCTGAGCCAGAGCGCCTGTTCGAAGAACGGCTGGCTGGAGGCCAACATGTTGCCCCAGGTCGGAGCGGGCGGCGGCACGCCGAGCCCGAGGAAGGAGAGCGCGCTTTCAGACAGGATCGCCCAGCCGAACATCGAGGTCCCGAGGACGGTGATCGGTGCCAGGCAGTTGGGCAGGATGTGCGCGAGCATCGTGTAAAGTTCCGAGTTTCCGATGACGCGCGACGCCTCGACATATTCCTTCTCGCGCGCCGAAAGGACCGTGCTGCGGACAACGCGCATCACGCCGGGCAGGTAGGCGATGGCGAGTGCGATCACGATGCCATTGCGGCCCGCGCCGACAATGACGATCAACGTCAGGGCGAGCAGGATGCCGGGGAAGGCAAGCAGCGCATCGCTGACGGCGGAGATGCCGCGCGCGGTCCAGCCGCGGGCGCTGCCGGCAAGCATGCCGATGATGGTGCCGGCGGTTATCGCCAGCGCCACCGTCACGGCCGCGATGCTCAGGCTGGCTGTTGCGCCTGTCATGAGCCGGCTCAGCACATCGCGGCCAAATTCGTCGGTGCCAAGCCAGTGCACAGGCGACGGTGGACCCAGTCGGTTGAGCATGTCGAGACGCAGCGGATCATACGGCGTCCAGAAGGCGCCAATGATGGCTGCAGTCAGCAGCAGGCCCGTCAGCGCGCCGCCGGCAATGAGATTTGCCTTGTTCATCATCGTGCTACTCCACCGTTATGCGCGGATCGAAGACCGGGTAGAGCAGGTCGACAACAAGATTGATGAGAACGAAGACCGTCGCCGTCAGCAGCAGGCAGCCCTGGACGACGGGATAGTCCCGGGCGAAAATCGATTCCACCAGCAGGCGGCCGATACCCGGCAGGGTGAACACCGTCTCGAGCACGGCAATGCCGCCGAGCAGGTTGCCGAGCATCAGCCCGATCAGGGTGAGCGTCGGCGCGAAGGCGTTGGGGAAGACATGGCGCAACAGCACCCGCCACTCGGGAACGCCCTTGGCGCGGGCGTGGGTGACATATTCCAACCGCAGCACTTCGATGGTGCTGGCGCGTGCCATGCGGATGAGCACGCCGGTTTCGATCAGAGCCAGCGTGATGACCGGCAGGATGATGAAGGAAGCAGCGCGCAGCAGATTCTCGTCGAAGCCGACGAAGCCGAGAACCGGGACCCAGCCCAGCTTGAGGCCGAAGATCAGCAGCATGATAAGCCCGAGCCAGAAGCTCGGAATGGATAGCAGCAGCGTTGCAACCGAGACGGCGACGATGTCGATCAGGCTGTTCTGCCGCCAAGCCGCGATCATGCCGGCCGGCACCGCGATCACCACGGCGATAAAGACCGCCAGAACGACAATCGACGCAGTGACTGCGAAACGGTCCAGAATGAGCGGCAGGACGACCTGCCCCGTGCGGGTGGATATGCCGAAATCGCCCGACAGGACACTGGCGAGCCAGTAGCCGAACTGGATCGGCAAGGGCTGATCCAGCCCCCAGCGGCTGCGCAGGATCTCGAGCTGCGCGTCGGTCGCCGACTCGCCCAGCATCAACGACGCCGGATCTCCGGGTATCATGCGCATGATCAGGAACACGGCGATGCCAACCAGCGACAGCGTCACAGCTGTCATCGCGGTTCGGCGCAGAAAATAGCGAAACATCGATACTCCGATCTCAGGCAGCCGCGGCGGACTGTGGTGTGAGACTATAGGTCGTCGACGCCCGGTTCAGCGCCGGCAGCGGTGTTATCTCGATCGTTCCGGCGGTGCTGTCGATCATCAGGGTGGCGACCGTCGCGGTCAGATTGCCGCGGCTGTTCGGCAGCGGCGCACGGCAGACGGCATAGGGCGCGCCGAAATCGTCGCGCAGCGCCGAAACGACGTCCTCCGGCGTGATCTTGCCGATGCTCGGCTCGAGCAGGCTGCGCACGCGGTGGTCGCGGTAGAGGCTGTCGGGCGTGTTGCGAATGCCGACATCGCGATACTTCGCCAGCGCCGACGCGTTGGTCCAGTGGTTGGCATGCACCAGCAGCCCATTGTCGGGATAGATCGCAAAGGCTTCGCGCGGGGCGCATTCGAAGTCGATGGCGACACCGTCGCGATGGCTGAGGATGAGATTGTTCGAGGTCAGCTTGTCCGTCGCTACGATGACGCCGATCGCTTGGGCATAGGTCTCGGCCTCCAGCGCCTTGCGGCGCACCAAGGCGAGCGGAATGCCCGGCGACTCGAAGTCGCGATCGGACTCAATGTAATTGGCGGTGATGGCGATGCCAGCCGCGTTGAGCCCGGCGCGCGACAGCGCCCCCGCCTCGGCGAAGGTCAGTACGTCCGGACCGTCATCACGGCGGACGAGCATGACAATCGAGGTCTCGGCGCATTCGGCTTTCCAGTCCCAGTTCAGGGCATGAATGAGGCGGCCGTCGCGGGTTGCCTCCGGCAGGATAACCACGCCGGTGCAGCCATCGGGCGCAACACTTTCGCTAGCGCGCGCCGCGTCACGAACTTCCCGCGCCTCGTAGAGCAGCTCGGTCCGCGCGTTGAGCAGCACGACCGCCTCGAAGTCGACCGCGGCACCCTCCGCGATCCCCCGCATCTCTTCGACCATGCCTGCATCAAAGGCCTGTATCCGCGGCAGATACCCTTCGACATGCCGGCCGATCGCGGCGCGGTCGAGGCCATAGGCGGAGAACTGCGACAGATAGTGGCCGATGCCGCGCTTGATGCGTTCCGCAGCCTGTTGCCCATGCATGCGGCCACGCTCTCGCGGCGAACCATGGATCTCGATGAACGGGAACTGCGACACTGACATGCAAGCCTCATTTTTATGTACATAAATAATATGCGCACCTCGGAATAAAAGGCAAGAGCATTTGCTAATTATGATTTTTCGGTCAATTCACACGCATTTGCCGATATTTTATGCGCAAAAAATGACAAAATTAACCGACGAGTGGGAGCTTTTTCGGGACAAAGAGCCGCTTTCACGGGGGAACATCGCGAAATTCGCGAGAATAGGTGGTCGAGAAGGCTGGTAGAGAGGTTTTCAGTTGCAGCCTCTCTGGTCGGGTATCTGATCGGTAGCTGGAGGCTCCGACCTGGACGTTCGACCGGGCAGCCAGTGCCGTCGGCAGGTTGGCGCCGCTTCCTATGTTGCTGCGCTCCGCGTTGGGTAGCAGAAGGGGATTATTTCAGAGTGACGGGAACGACTGTAGCGGGTTTCCGCTACCAAATCTTCCAGACACACACCGATCAGCAGCCTTGTAGCGCAAGCGCGCGAGGCTTTTCGGTTGTTCAATCGACCAAACCCCTTTGCAGCATCGAACTTTGTGCGGCATAAAAAGCCTGATCCTGACGGGTCGTGGGCAACTCTGGGGCATGGATTGGCATGAGGACAAACAACAGCGCTGGAAGACGCGTTCTTGCGTGGGCGATTGTGAGCGCGGCGATGCTGGCCGCTCATTCGGCCCGAGCCGATACGATAAGCGAAGTCGTCGGCGACTGGACGGCCAGCGTCGAGGATGTCAACACCGGCCAGGACCAGCGCAAGACCTGCACTGCAACTGCATCGGCCAAGGATCCCGACGACACCACCTGGACACTCAAGGTCGGCATTTCGAACGGCGACGTGCTGCCGCCGGAAGCCTATCCCGCCGTCACGGTGAGCGCCGAGAAAGGCGATTTTCCCGAAGGCGAAGGCATTCCGGCGGTGTTTAATGTCGATGGCACCAAAGTGGAGGTGACCGTTCTCGGCGAAGTCACCGATACCGGCCATCAATGGGTCATGGAAAACGACAGCGACACCAGCCAGGCCCTGTTTGCGGCGATGAACGATGCCGATGCAGTTACCTTTGAGCTTCAGGATTCGCCGGTCGCTTCCCTGCCCATCGGCGGCTTCGACGAAGCCTATCGCCAGCTGGGCGAATGGTGCGGCTTTCCCACCGAGGACGTGGCGCCCGCCGAGTAAACTTCACGTGTACGGGCCCGGATGAGGCCGCGTTGCGTCTTCCTAGCCGCAACCCCTCCCCTATCTCTCCTCCTGTCCGGGACGAAACCGGGCGCGAAAGGCGTTAGCGAGACAGGAAGCCAGTTTGGCTTTCGACCACGCCATTCAGGGAGAGAAACATGAAAACGATTATCGGACTTGCCGCGCTGTTCATTGGCACCGCGTCGGCGATGGCTGCCGAACCGGCCATGACAACCGATCATGGCGGCATGAAAGTCTATACGGATATGAAGGGCATGACGCTCTACACATTCGACAAGGATGCGGCCGGCAAATCGAACTGCAACGCCGAATGCGCGATGAAATGGCCGCCCTTCAAGGCCGAAGCCGATGCCAAGGCGGAAGGCGAATGGTCCGTTGTCAAGCGCGAGGACGGTTCGATGATGTGGGCCTATGACGGCAAACCGCTCTATTATTTCGCCCAGGACAAGGCTGCCGGCGACATGAAGGGCGACGGCATGGGCGGCGCCTGGCATCTGGTCAAGGCGGACTGACGCTCGGCTTTAGACAGGGAGCTTTACCCGCGTGAAAATCGAGCCGGCGACCTGCGTCGCCGGCGATCTAGCTCATTTGTTGTGGAGATAGGCTTCGAGCGAATCGTCCAGCGCGTCCAGCCATGGCGTGTGATGCTTGGGTGCCATGGTGCCGGTCATCAGCGATTTATAGCCGTGGTTGCGGAAGCCCATGATGTCTTCCATCTTGTGGTGCTCCCACTCCATGAAAGTCTTGTTGACGGCCTCGATATCGAAGTCGGGATAGTCGGTCGCGTCGATCAGTTCCTTGGTGTAGTCGCCCTGGAACCAGATCATCTGCTCGGCGTCTTCCAGCTTTTCCTCGCGCTCGCGCCATTTCTGGCCGTCGGCTGCCATCGCTTCCTTTGACGGCAGCCTGATGCGTCCGAGGATGACGTCACGGGCGTACCAGGCCTGCGCGTCGAACATGTTGAAGGTGTAGAACTGGTCCTGCATGCCGATATAGAACAGCTTCGGATTATGCTCCCAGACCACGCCCTTGTAGAGATCGAGCGGCCACAGCCGGTTCGCGGTCTTCAGGCGCAGATCGTCGGTCAGGAACGGGAAATGGTGGAGATAGCCGGTGCACATGATGATGGCATCGACATCGCGTGAGGTGCCGTCCTTGAAGTAGCAGGTCTTGCCCTCGACCCGCATCAGCAGCGGCACTTCCTTCCAGTTGTCCGGCCAGTTAAAGCCCATCGGCTTCGAGCGGTAGCTGGTCGTGATCGACTTCGCGCCGTATTTGTAGCACTGCGAGCCGATGTCCTCGGCCGAGTAGCTGCGGCCGATGATGAGGATATCCTTGTCCTTGAATTCGAGCGCATCGCGGAAATCATGCGAATGCATGACACGGCCGGCAAACTTGGCGATGCCCTCGAAATAGGGAACGTTCGGCGACGAGAAATGGCCGGACGCGACGACCACGTAATCGAATTCTTCCGCGTAGACGACGTCGTTGGTGCGGTCGTGGACGGTAACGGTGAACTTCTCGGTCGCATCCGAATAGGTCACCATGCGAACCGGGCTGTTGAAGCGCACCCATTTGCGCACGTCGGCCTTCTCGACACGGCCCTTGATGTAGTCCCAGAGCACGGCGCGCGGCGGATAGGAGGCGATCGGCCGGCCGAAATGCTCTTCGAATGTATAGTCGGCGAATTCCAGGCACTCCTTCGGCCCGTTCGACCAGAGGTAGCGGTACATGCTGCCATGAACGGCGTCGCCATGCTCGTCCACGCCGGTGCGCCAGGTATAGTTCCACAGGCCGCCCCAATCCGATTGCTTTTCGAAGCAGACGACTTCGGGGATTTCCGCACCCTTTGCCGCTGCCGACTGGAATGCCCGAAGCTGTGCAAGGCCGGAAGGTCCGGCGCCGATGACTGCTACCCTCTTGCTCATGCAATCCCCTCCAGGACTCTTTTTCTTGTGCGAAAGAAATTTCACTGACAGTAGATTATTGGGTTCTGCGTTGCTGTCAACACGTTCCGTTCGGCAGGCGAATGCTCCTGCAAACAGCCGCCGGCAATTGTCCTTAAGCCTCTCCTCTGTGCTAGGTTGAGACAAACGGGCCTTGCCTTCAAGCATCTGTCTGCGTATTCTTTTGATTGAAATAATTTTACAGGCAGGAAACATTCGGTCGGGAGGCCGCCATGTCGCAAGCCGTCTATCCAAACGTAATCGCCGGCCCCCCACGACCGAGCGCGATCCTGACGCCTGGGCTGCTTGCGCTGCCTGCGGGGATGGAGCGCTATCAGGTGGCGGGTGCAGGTGCGGTGTTCATCAGCATCGAAGCCGGCGATACGATTACGATCCGCGATGTCGAGGGTGGGCAAGCCTGCGAGCTCGTGGCAGCAGACGGTTCGGGAAAGACCGATGCCGGCATTCTGGGCACGAAGGCCAACAGCAACGCAGCGGGGCTGAAGGCGCTGTTGCTGGACGACAATGAAAGCCTGCGCGCCTTTCGCCAGAGCCTGGTGCGGCGCTCGATCGATCTGGCCGAGCCGCAAGCGGTGCGCCTGTTCGGCAGCACCAGCCTTGCCGGTTCCGAAGAGACTTTTACCGTCGCCCGCGACGGCAGCCTGATCATCGCAGCACCCGGCGGGCCGATGCCGGTCGACGGCCACGACACGGCGACACCGCTGCTGGTCGTGGTCCAGCGCGCGCGCATCCGGCCTGCGGGAAAGTCCGACCTGCCCGAGCCGCTGGCCGACCCGGTTCTCGACCTGCGCGTCAAATCGAAGACGGCGCAGAGCTATTTCGTCAAGGCCGGCGACTTCATCCAGATCATCGATGTCGATGGGCGCCAGTGCACCGACTTCCAGTGCTTTTCGGCGCGCAAGCTCGACAAGGGCAAGGACCATCCGCTCGACGTGACGGTCACCCGCTCGCTGATGGGCACCAGCTATCCCATGCCCGGCCTGCACTCGAAGTACTACGACCAGGACATGGAGCCGCTGGTCGAGGTGGTGCAGGACACCTGCGGCCGCCACGACGCCTTCGCGCTCGCCTGCTACGCCAAATATTACGACGACATCGGTTATCCCGGTCACCTCAACTGCACCGAGAACTTCAACGGCGCGCTTGCCGACAAGGGTGTTGCACCCCGCGGCGGCTGGATGGCGATCAACTTCTTCTTCAACACCGGCATCGACGCCCATGGCGTCATCTATTCCGACGAGCCATGGTCGCGGCCCGGCGACTATGTGCTGCTGCGCGCGCTGACCGACATCGTCTGCGTCTCGTCCGCCTGTCCCGACGACACGACGCCGTCCAACGGCTGGAACCTCACCGACATTCATGTGCGCACCTATTCGGGCGCGCAGAAATTCTCACGCGCCATCGCCACACGACCGACCCCGGATGCCGAGCCAAAAATGACCCGTGAAACCGCCTTCCATTCCAGCTTTGCCAAGCACACGCGCGACTTCGTCGAATATCGCGGCTACTGGCTCGCCAATTCCTTTGCCAAGGAAGGACCGCTGGAGGAATACTGGGCCTGCCGCGAGAAGGCCGTCGTCATGGACCTGTCGCCGCTGCGCAAGTTCGAGGTCACCGGCCCGGATTCCGAGGCGCTTCTGCAATACACCTTAACGCGCGACATCAAAAAACTCGCCGTCGGCCAGGTCGTCTACACCGCCATGTGCTACGAGCATGGCGGCATGATCGATGACGGCACGCTGCTGCGTCTGGGCAAGGACAATTTCCGCTGGATCGGCGGCGACGACTACAGCGGCACCTGGCTGCGCGAGACGGCACAAAAACTCGGCCTGAAAGTGCTGGTGCGCTCCTCCACCGACCAGATGCACAACATCGCCGTGCAGGGCCCGAAGAGCCGCGACATCCTGAAGGAAATCGTCTGGACCTCGCCCGTCCAACCGTCGATCGCCGAGCTCGAATGGTTCCGCTTTGCTGTCGCCCGCATTGGTGACGCGCAGGGCGTGCCGATCGTCGTTTCCCGCACCGGCTACACCGGCGAACTCGGCTACGAGATCTGGTGCCATCCGCGCGATGCCGAACAGGTCTTCGATGCCGTATGGCAGGCCGGCCAGCCATATGGCCTGAAGCCGATGGGTCTGCTGGCGCTCGACATGGTGCGCATCGAGGCCGGGCTGATCTTTGCCGGCTACGACTTCTCCGACCAGACCGACCCGTTCGAGGCCGGCATCGGTTTCACCGTGCCGCTGAAGAGCAAGACCGACGACTTTATCGGCCGCGACGCACTGATCCGGCGCAAGGAGCATCCGGCGCGAAAACTCGTCGGCCTCGACATCGACGCCAATGTCGCGGTCGGCCATGGCGACTGCATCCATGTCGGCCGCGCCCAGATCGGCGAGGTCACGTCCAGCATGCGCTCGCCGGTGCTCGGCAAGACCATCGCGCTCGCCCGCCTCGACGTAGCCCACGCCGATATCGGCACCGAGGTCGAGATCGGCAAGCTCGACGGCCACCAGAAGCGCCTTCCGGCCAAAGTCGTGCCCTTCGCCCACTACGATCCGCAGAAGACAAAGCCGAGGTCGTAGGAAACCGCAGTTCAGGCGGGTTCGAACGAGCCCGCCCCGCGCTGCAAAGCCGTTCATTCCCGAAACGCCACCGTCCGCGCAAATCCATTCCTTGCGCGCAGGGCGTTTCGCGGCGTAAGTGCCGCTGCCTTGAGAGCCATATCGCCCGAATGCCCGAGTTCCTGTCAGTCCTGAAACGGTTGCTTCCTGCCCTGCCACCCGTCAGCAATGCGGAGCGGCTGCGCATCTGCGTGGGCGCGCTGATAGGCATTTTCTTCACCGGGCTCGCCACCAAGATCGCCTTCAGCTCCTCCGGTGCATCGCCACTGCTGATCGCCCCAATGGGTGCCTCGGCCGTCCTGCTCTTTGCCACGCCCTCCAGCCCACTGGCGCAGCCCTGGTCGATCATCGGCGGCAACCTTGTCGCCGCGCTCATCGGCATCACCTGCGCGCGATGGCTAGATGATCCGCTCATTGCTTCGACGATCGCGATCACCGCCTCGATCGGCGCCATGCTGTTGCTGCGCTGCCTGCACCCGCCAAGCGGCGCGGTAGCACTCACCGCCGTGCTCGGCGGCCCGGCGGTGCACGCCGCCGGCTACGGTTTCGCGCTGTGGCCCGTCGGCGTGAACACGTTGCTGTTGCTGGCCGCTGCCCTTGCCTTCAACAATCTGACCGGCCGCCGCTATCCGCATCTTACGCCGGCACCAGCCGCCAATCCGCACAAGACCGCCGATCCCGTCCCGACCGCTCGCCTCGGCTTCACGGCGGCCGATCTCGAAGCCGCCTTGAAACGCTATGACGAGGTGGTCAATGTCAGCACCGACGACCTCGACGCGCTGCTGCACGAGACCGAGATGCAGGCCTATCACCGCCGCTTCGGCGTCATCCGCTGCGCCGACATCATGTCCCGCGACGTAGCGACGGTCTCGCCGCAGACCTCCCTTCGCGACACCTGGAAAGAGCTTTGCGACCATCGCATCAAGGCCCTCCCGGTGATCGACGATGCCCGCAATGTCGTCGGCATCGTGACGCAGACCGACTTCATGCAAAGCGCCGATTGGGGTCCGCGCGGAGAACTGCATCTCGGCCTCGGCAAGCGCCTGCGGCATGCGGTCAAACCCCGGCGCAGTTTAAACAAAACCGTCAGCGACATCATGAGCACGCCGGTGCGTTTCGCAGCACCCCACACGCCGGTCGCCGAGCTTGTGCCTGTCATGGCCGATGCCGGCCTGCACCATCTTCCGGTCATCGATGCCGACAGGAAGCTCGTCGGCATCATCACGCAGTCGGACCTGATCGCAGCGCTTTATCATGGTGCTCTTTCCGATCGACCCGAGGCCGCGGAACCGGCTCTCGTCGCCGCGCAATAGCCGGCGGTCCCCCTCTCCCATAAAGCTTTGCCGGCGTGACGTGCCGGCCCCTTGCCGTCTGATCGCGGCTGAAATCCGCGCGTCTGCGAATGTGATCGGCGCGGTCAAACAAAATACTTGACGCCACCTACGGCTGTGTCAATCTTCACTGTTAGGAAAAAAAGAAAACTAAGCGGAAAAGCTGATCAGGCCCGTGGAGGCGCACGCCGATCAGCACAAAAAGCAATTCTTCCGGGAACACTTCATCAACAATGGGGAACTTCGACAATGAGTTCGACGGTTAGCTATGCGCCCGCGAGCGATGGCGAATTGCACAGGACGATCGACTGGCGCGGCGCCTTCTGGGTGGCCAGCGGCGTCCCGCCACTTGTTCTATTCTCGATCGGCGGCATCGCCGGCACGGCCGGAAATGTCGCCTTTCTGATCTGGATTTTCTCCATGCTGATGGGGTTCCTCCAGTCTTTCACCTATGCCGAGATCGCCGGCCTCTTTCCCAACAAATCGGGCGGCGCTTCGGTCTATGGCGCAACCGCCTGGCTGCGCTATTCCAAATTCGTCGCGCCCCTCTCGGTCTGGTGCAACTGGTTTGCCTGGTCGCCGGTCCTGTCTCTCGGCTGCTCCATTGCAGCCGCCTATATGCTCAACGCTCTGGCGCCGATCCCCGGCTTCACCGAAACCTCGCCGGAAGTGTTGACCTATATCGCGGCCAATGCCGGCACCAGCGCAGCAGATGCCATTGCGGCCGTAACAACCGCGGCGACGCCCGGTATCCGCACATGGACGCTCTACAGCCATTCGCTCGGCCCGGTCGGCTTCTCCCTCAACGCGACCTTCTGGATTGGTGCTGTGCTGATGCTGATCACCTTCGCGATCCAGCATCGCGGCATCCTCGGCACCGCCAATGTGCAGCGCGTCGTCGGCCTGCTCGTCATCGTGCCGCTGCTGATCGTCGGCATCGTCCCGATCCTCACCGGCCAGATCAACTGGGACAACTATTCGCCCATCGTCCCGCTCGCCGCTGCTTACGCGCCGGAGCCGGGCGCCTGGAACACAGCCGGCTGGACGCTGATCCTCGGCGGCATGTTCATCGCCGCGTGGTCGACTTACGGCTTTGAGACTGCGGTGTGCTACACGCGCGAATTCAAGAACCCGGCGACCGACACCTTCAAGGCCATTTTCTATTCCGGCCTGCTCTGCATGCTGCTGTTCATGATCGTGCCCTTCACCTTCCAGGGCGTGCTCGGCCTGAACGGCATGCTCGCAACCCCGATCGTTGACGGTTCCGGCGTTGCCGACGCGCTCGCCGGCATGGTCGGCGGCGGCGGGCTGGTGAAAAGCCTGCTCATCATGCTGATGATCCTGGCCCTGCTGCTGTCGATCATGACGGCGATGGCAGGCTCGTCGCGCACCCTTTATCAGGGTTCGGTGGACGGCTGGCTGCCGAAGTATCTCAGCCACGTCAACGCGCATGGCGCGCCGACACGGGCGATGTGGACCGACCTCGTCGTCAACCTCATCGTGCTGGCCATCGCCTCGACCGACGCAACGAGCTTCTTCTTCATCCTCGCCGTGTCGAATTGCGGTTACATCATCTTCAACTTCCTCAACCTGAACGCCGGCTGGATTCACCGCATGGACAATGGCCATATCGCCCGGCCATGGCGGGCACCAACCTGGCTGATCGTGGTCGGCGGCGTCTTCGCCTATGTGAACGCGATCTTCATGGGCGCCGGCGCCAAGGTGTGGAACCCGTCGGCGCTGTGGGCCGGACTGTTCACCGCAGCGCTGATCATCCCGGTCTTCTGCTTCCGCCACTACATCCAGGACGGCGGCAAGTTCCCGGATCACATGCTCGACGATCTCGGCATGAAGCAAAGCGACTTGAAAACGAGGAAGGCCGGCATCCTGCCCTATCTGACGCTGGTTGCCGGCCTGGCCGTGGTGCTGATTGCGAACTGGTACTTCGTGATCTGAAGATCGAGCAAGCAAGTCTCGGCCATCGAAAGCCGGCCTACGGGCCGGCTTTTTTCATCCTTCAAAGACGAATTCTTGGCATCAAAAATAATTCTTACTGTGAAATTTTCTTTCATACAGGTTGACGAGAAGCCCTCGAAATGGCTTATTGTCAGTCCTGAAAGAAACGGTGGAAATCAGGATTTCCGGGCCTTGAAGCGTTGCTTTCGTGCTGGTCGCCTGCGACCGGCCGGAGTTTGATTTTGCCGCCTATTCCCTGCCTCATTCAGCCCGCTGCGACCACACAAGAATTCAATATGGGAGGACCCATTTCCATGGCCGACGTAAAGAGCGACATCGAGATAGCGCGTGGCGCGAAGAAGAAGGTTATCCAGGAGATCGGCGGCAA